>JBAZLI010000015.1 GCA_041650355.1 Candidatus Micrarchaeia archaeon
CCCATGAACGGGACGTACATCGTGGTGCTCCCTGCGGCCCTGAGCGCTATGAGCGGGATTCCTGCAAGAAGGGGCAGGAACGCCTTCACTGCCTGCGGGATGTCCAGCAAATCGTCCACGAACCCTATGAAAGCGATTATGAAGACCGATACGAGGGCAGCGAGCACGAAGTCCAGGTTGAACTGGAAGCCGAGGAAGGTGTTGAAGAATATGGAAACGAGAATCCCCAGGGCCATGCCGGCGATGATGCCTATGCCGCCCATTTCAGCAACTTCGGGCCGATCCGGCTTGTTCACGTCGTGCCCCACCATGCCCATTTTTTTGAGGCGCGGAATTATCGCCCAGAGGACGATGGATGTGAAAAAAAGGGAGATGAAAAAAGAGACGGCCAGGTATGCTATCATCAGCGCACCCTTATCACGGTCGCGTTCTCCCCGAAGTAGGCGCCGTACCTGAAAAGCAGGTCGTAGAGCGGCGTTTCAGATATGTCCTGCACGTTCACCATCAGGTTCGAGGGGTCGCTGTACGGAAGCTGCGTGAGTTGCCTTATCTTGGTGAAGGGCACCATGGCGCCTTCGCCGGTGCGCAAATCAACCAGCTGGGCGTCCTCAGGGGCAAGCTCGGACTGGCTGACGCGCATGTAGAGCGCGTAGTAGCTGCTGGTGAACAGCGCGACCTCGCCGCCGGACGCGTCGCTCCCTGTGGCGTAGTACGTGAAGAATATGGGGGAGCCTGAATATGCCCGGGTGAACGCACGCCTGGAGAAGATTATGGAGTCCGGGAGCGAGGCGTTCTTCTTCAGCAGCTGAGTGGAGTTAAGGAGCACGGGCTCCTTGCCCGAGAGGTACTGGAACGCTTTTGGATAATCAAGCACCCCGTACGTGCCCTGGGGCTGTGCAAGGGAAGCGAAGAGCGCCAGCTCGCCGGATGAGAGAGACTGCGCCCCTGCCTGGGTTATGGAATAAAAGGAAGTGAGCGCGCCGAAGGCGACGAAAAGGAGCGCGAGCGCGTAAACGTCGCGGGGCTTCACGTTGTGGAGCGAGATTGCCACATAGAACAGAGCGGCTATGAACAGGGCTGAAACCACTGCCGCGAGCGCGTCGCCGGAGTAGAAACCCTGCATGCAGAATAAGAATGCGGCAAGCACCAGCGCCTTGTCCCCATACGGCTCGCTCTCTACTATCTTTATTCCCTGGGCTGACGAAAGCGCGAGGAGTATTGCGGAAATGCCGGGCGCGAACGGGATGAGGAGCGCGCCGAGGAGCGCGAGCGCGGCCGAAACCGCGTCTTTCTTGTAGCCGAGCAACGCTACGAGCCCGAACGGAAGGAGCGTGCCTGCGAGCTTGGCTCCGGCTGCGAGGCTGAATGATTGGCCGAGGAGCGCGCCGAGGACCGGCGAAATGGAGAAAAGCGATGCGGTACTGGCCCCGGAGAATGCGAAGAGGAGCGCTGCGAGCAATGAATGGAACTCATCGTTCCTGAGCGCGTACGCCGAAATCAGGTAAACGGCCAGCGGAAGGATTGCCAGCAGGGCAAGGTTTATTGCATCGATGCTGCCTGCGGAAATGCCGGAACTGAGAAGCACCCCGTAGTCTGAATCCGAGAACGCGGGATGATGGAAAGCCGCTATCAGGGCCAGGGAAAGGACCGCGACTATGGCGGCGTAAAGCAATTTTCTGTCGGAAACCATATGAAAACCCCGTGCATGAGAGAAACGTCAGCTCTTTTTCTTTTTCGACCTAACAGTCTTTAATATTTCCTTCGCCTGCTCGAGCTTGTAAACTCCTGTGCGGGCCAGTTCAGAGGAAACCGCATCTGCCTCTGCAGGAGCGGATGCGCCTGCAAGGATGGCCAGGTTCCTTGCCTGGAGCTCCATGTGGCCGCGCTGTATCCCTTCTGTGGAGAGCGCGCGGAGCGCGGCGAAATTGTTCGCGAGCCCCACGCACGCGCCCAGCATCGAGAGCTCCTTTGCCCCCTCCACTCCGGCTATCTTGAGCGAGATTCCTGCGATGGGATTGGAGCCTATGCTGCCTCCCACGGTGCCCAATGCGAGGGGGAGCTCTATCTCTCCTATGAGGTTGCCTCCCGGGTCTTTTTTGTAGCTGGTGAGCGGCGTGTAGCTTCCCTTAAGGGAAGCGTAAGCGTGCGCCCCTGCCTCGACTGCGCGCCAGTCATTGCCGGTTGCGAGCGCGAGCGCGTCTATGCCGTTCATTATTCCCTTGTTGTGGGTCGCGGCACGGTAAATGTCGGCGCATGCGAATTCGTAGGCGTCCAGCACCGCTTCGACTGTTTCGGGCCCTATGGACTCTTTTTTCCACACCGCCTTCGCGCGGGCCATCCTCTTGGTGGCGAGGTTGGAGAGTATGCGCAGGCATGCCCTGCCTTCCCCTGCGCTTTTCTCCACGGTGGGCGCAATACCTTCCAGGAGCGTGTTCAGCGTGTTGGCGCCCATGCTGTCCCTCACATCAACGTCGAAATAGAATACTGCCATCCCGCCGCGGGGCGTTGAAAAATGGCGTGCGCGCATGCCCCTGAAGCCGCCGCCGCGCGCTTCCATGCTTTTCGTGAGCTCCGTTGCGGCTTTCTCGAGCTCCTTCCTGTGCGCCAGCGCGTTTGAAACAGCTGATGCGGGGTTTTTGAGCCCGACCAGCTGGACCTGGCCCGTCATGATGGGGTCGTCAGCGCTCGCTGTAAAACCGTCGGGGAGGCACAGCTTGGCCGCGTGGCTCGCCGCGGCTATCACGCTCGGCTCCTCCACGGCCATCGGAACCAGGTATTCCTTACCATTCATTATGAAATTCAGGCCGATGCCGAGAGGCAGGTGCGCGGCTCCGACCGCGTTCTCGACCATCCGGTCCGCGGCTTCCATGCTCAGCGCGCCTGTGTTCCTGAGAAGCGCTGTTTCGCCCGGGCTGAGCCTGGCGTGGCCTGATATGCGCCTTATCCGCTCTTCTATTGGAAGCTTGTAAAAGCCAGAAAACTCAGTCATTTTATCAGGGGTATAATGCTCGGAAACGCTTAAAAATCAGATTTTTTGCGTTCCGGGTTGCAGATTGCGGCAGGCGCCCAAAGACAGGACTGATGGGCAGGCAGAATCAGCGGTTGATGCCCTCCAGCGTGTCCAGGGCCTGGCCCACGGAGGAAAAGGAGCTGTCGAACCTTTTCTGGTAAACTTTCCTTACCACTTCGGAAAGCCGGCCTTCCTCCCCGTCGCCGAAGAAGTGCTTTCCGTCGCGCTTGCCGACCAGCCCGGCCTCCTTCATGCGGAGGAGATGGTAATAGACGGATTTCTCGTCTGCTCCGGCGTTCATTGCCGCGAGCTCGTCAAGTATCTCTTTCGTGGTGGGCTGGATGCCGCGCACGCGCAGGTTTATGAGCGCTTCGAGCACGTCCAGGAGTATGGTCCTGCTCTCGTTCGGGGAAATCAGCCCCAGCGAGAGCGCTATCCAGCGCACAAGGGATTTCTTGGTGAGTTTCACGTCTTCCGGCAGGGCCATTTCCCTGAGTGTGGTTTCTCCTCGTATCAGTTTTCCTTCAGGAAGCATAAGCCATCGCACCCGTAAGCAAATCCAGGTCAAGAAATAAAAACATTCTAGAATCGCGTGGAACCGCGGAAGCGCCAAAAATACGCGGAGGCGCTGAATTTTTTAAACCTTGTGGGCATTAATTAGATTCCGGAGGGCCCGTAGCGCAGCTTGGATAGCGCGGCACTCTCCTATTCGCCACTTGCTGATGCAGGGACGGGGAGGAAGGTGTAGGCCATGGGTTCAAATGCCTGGTTGCGCTGAAGCGCAACCTGGAGCTGGATGTCCCATCGGGCCCGAATTTTCAGAATTCCCAGGTGGTTTCATGAAATGGTTCTTGGCTGTATTTTTGGCCGCGGCCCTTGCGCTGGCGGGATGCACTTCGGAAAAGGGCCCTGAAGCCCAGAATGCTAATGGCACTATGGCGCTGCCCAACGCGTCGGATAATACCATTGCGCAGGAGAACCTTTCGGGCAACGCCACTGTAGCCGGGAATTTCACAGCCAACGGGACCGGACAGGTCCAGCCGGCAGAAAACGTTTCTGAAATTTCCAACAGCACGCTCAACGAGACTGCTGGTCCCTGGGACTTGGATGCGAATGAGAGCGAAGGGAACGGGAGTTCTGCGGATGCCGGCACGAATCTTAGTTTCGTGAACATAAGCGGAAATCTGGAAAGGCTGGCTGCGCTGGGCGCCGAGCTTGATGCGAACGCGGAGGCGGCGCAGGTGCTGGACGAGCAAATAGATTTGGTGGCGATATTCGGGGTGCAGGACTCCGGGGCAGGCTTTGATGCGCGCCGCGATGCCATGATTGAGGGGATAGACCGGGTTGCTGCAAGGCTCAACGAAGTGAAAATGAAGATTGCCAACAACACGCGCGTGGATGATGAGACCAGGGAGTTGGCTGCAGAGGACCTTGGGATGCTCATTAAGGATGTGGAAAGCTACAAACCCGACTTGCAGGACGCTGAAACTGCAGAGGACCTCGACTACCTGGAGGAGGACTTGGTGCAATACCTTTATGACAGCAGCGAGGGCGTAGCTATGGACATAGGAGACGTGCTTTACGTGATGGCCGAGGAATCGGGCGAGAACGGTGATGCGGCTGTTGAAGAGACCGGGATTGCGCTGGACGCGCTCGATGCAGGGTGTGCGCATGGGAGCGGTGATGCTTTCGATTCCAGCATTGCGGAGCTTGGAACAACGCTGGAGGCCCTTAGGGCGGCCATGGACGCCTACGAAAACAGGGGAATGGTGGATGGGATGAAGAACTCGGCCGCGATCGTGAATGAACTGGCTGAAAGTTTGGAAACCGCGCAGGAGTCCTGCGGAGCAGGATGAAGTGGTGGGATGATTGTGGAGCTGGCGAGGGCGCTGGAGAAAAGCGTCCAGGAATGCCTTGAGGATAGAATCGCGGTCTCGTTTTCAGGGGGGCTGGACAGCAGCACGATTGCCGCCATAGCCAAAAAATGGAGCGAAGTCGGGCTGTTCACCGCAGGGCTGGAAGGAAGCGAAGACCTAGAAGCCGCGGGAAAAGTCGCTGACGAACTCGGGCTCAGGTTGGAAAGGGTACTGCTTGGCGAAAAAGCTGTAATGGACATATATGGGAAGATTTACTCTTTCTACCAGGGAAGCATGCTGAAGATAGAGATAGGGGTGCCGGTTTACGCGTGCTGCTCCGAGGCTGCGCGCGCGGGTTACGGGGCCATACTGTTCGGCTCCGGCTCTGAGGAGCTGTTCGTGGGCTATGAAAGGTATTACCGGTATGCTGAAGAGGGGAAGGATTTGGATGCAATCCTCAAGGAGGAGTTCGGGAAGCTGGGCTCAGGGGACGGGGCCATGATAAAGAAAATAGCTTACAAATGCGGGCTCGAGGCAAGGTTCCCGTTCTGCAGCAGGAGCGTCGCCGAGCTCGCGTTCAGCGTGCCGCTCGAGGAAAGGATGGCAGAAAGGGAACTGAAGAAAGGGGTGCTCAGGGAAGCCGGGAAACTGCTCGGAGTCCCTAAAACCGCGCTCGAGAGGAGGAAGAAGGCGGCCCAGTACGGCAGTGGAGTGCACAAAGTGATTATGAGGAACAGGAAGGAGCTGGACGAGAGGTTCCCTGAGAAGCTTGAGCATTAGCTGAAGCGCTGGCCGTTCGCTCTATTTCTTGGTCAATTCGATTTCGGCTTTCAGGAGTTTCGCGAATTCCACGTCCATCTTCGCCTGCGCGTCCTTGAAGTCCACCGTGCCGTTCTCGTCTTCCAATTCCAGCAGTATCCGGTTCGCCGCGTTGTTCGACTTGAAAACGAAATCTATCTCGGTCAGGTGCGGGTTTCCGGTTTCCTGGGAAGCCAGGTATACTTGGTTGAATATGCGGCCCTTGAAGAATGCCTGGAGTATGTATTGCTCGGGCTTCACGCCGCTGGCCTCGGCCCTGCGCTTGAGCGCAGGAGGTATGAACTCCAGGTCCATCTCTTTTTCCATTTTCCCCAGGTTCATCTTGGTTATGTCGTATGAGGTGGCCTCGGGGTTCTTTATGAACATGGGCTTGAGGATGCAGCTCTCGAGATTGTTGCCGCGCTCGAGCTGGAACACAGGGACGAAGTTCTTTTCCTGCTGGTTGGTCTCGTACGAGAACCCTACCATCCTGTGCAGGCGCCCTTTCCTCCCGAAATGTATTTTGGAGAGGAAGCTGTACCTGTCAGTTGCGAGCATGCTCACCGCGGGAATCCCGAACACGAGCTCCAGCCTGTCCTGGATGTCCTTGAGCGATTCGGCGTGGAGGTTGTAAAGCAGGAAAACCCCGGGCTGGGTGTTGAGCAGGTTTATTATTCCTTGCACCGCGAGCCGGCTGCGCACTTCGTTGATTATTATGGCCGCGTCGCCCATCCTGAGCAGGGCGTTGGCCATGCTCACCAGGTCCAGCTCCTTCCCGTAGGAGGACTGCACGTTGCCGCTTGCTTCGACATCGGAGCTCTGCACCCTGGCCGCGCCTATGTGGAAGCCGCGCTTCCTGAACGCGCGCACCGGGATCTCCTCTATATCCTGGATCGGGATTATCCTCTTTTTTGTCCCTATGGAGAGGATTTTCGCCGCAGTGAACGAGGTTTTGCCGCATCCTTTCAATCCGAGCACTGCCTCGCTGCATCCGAGCACGGCCATCACATCATCGTAACCTGCGAAGAACGGGCTGAGCGTGCGGAGGCTGAAGTACTGCGGGTAAGTAAATGGGGTGTCCTGCATTATCCTCAGGGCGCCCTGCAGCTCGTCGAAAGTGGCAGGGGGGCGCTGGAGGTGGCACCGCATGCTCAGGCGCTTGAGCACCACGTCCACTATGGGCACGTTCTCGTCGAACTTGCGCACGCCTTTCTCGGAGAGCACTATGTGCCTGAAAGAGTTTTCGAGAAGCTCGCGGTTGTACCTGTAAAGCGTGTGGCAGATGCCGAATTTCCTGTGCTCTATGTAAATCGGGGAGTTCTCGCTGTCTATGTAAATGTCCGTCACGTTCTGGCGGTCAAGCGCGATGTTCTCTATCGGGGCCCCGAGGCCTACTACCCACGCGGCGGCCTCGCGCCCCATCGCTATCGCCTCCTTCGGGGATATCTGGATTCCCTTCATTACCGCGGAATCCAGGAAGAACTGGCGGTACTCCTTGCTCTTGAGTTCGAAGAGTATGCGGTAGTCCGCGTTCTCGAAATTCTCCTTGCTCTGCTCGAGTATGAGGGCTTTGAGCATCTTCTGGAGGTCCGGCCTGAGGTCTGTTATGTACGGGTTCTTCTGCACGTAGAGGAACGTGTCGCCGGCCTGTATATCGTATATTTGGACCTCCATCCCGTACGAAAGCTTGTACGAGGCTTCCTTGTCCTTCATGGGCACAGCGTTTGGAGGGATGTCCAAGACTATTGAATTGACGAAGTAGAGGCTCTTGAGGCCTGCGAGCGAGAGGAACGCCATGCGCATGTCCCCTGTTTTTTTGGTGAGCGCGCAGAGCTTGGCTTCCGAGAAGCGCTTGAGTATGCCGTTCACCCACGCCCGGAACGTCTGGTACCCCTTCAGGTAAACCTGCTTCTCGGGCATGGTTTCGCTGAATTCGCTGAGCGTGCGCTCGGCCATCATGGGGTTCATGAACATGTAATCGTAGAACTGCCGGAGCGCCCGTTTCCGCAGTTCGTAATGGTCGTCCTGCTTCATGCCGTAGACGTCTTCGCGGAGCATTATCGCTTCCACCTGCTTGATTATGTTCGCGTATTCGGTGAGCACCGCGGTTTTCTCCTCGTCAAATTCTATCACCAGTTCCTCTTCGTAGCGTATGCGGGCTATCTCGCCCTCTATGGTCGCGAGGTCCTTGAGGTGGATGTTCAGGAATTCCGGCGAGCCAAACTCGTACGGGCATTTCGACAAATCGACTACTGCTAAGCTCCCCTCAAGATAGGCGTTGCACATGGGTATCGGGGCTTCTACTGCGGTAATTATTAAATATGCAACGCTGGAGCAGCGCGTAAGCCGGAAAAGTCAAAACAGCACGGGGAAACCAAGGAAAATGCCCGAGTTGGGGAACTGCGCACTATTGAAAATGGTTTCACTGGGGCAGTGGAAAATTAGGCCAGCACATCGCTGTGCTGGCAAGGCGACCAGTTTTCCTCCCCAGATACAAAAGAAGCGTTATCTAGTAGAAAGGTTGAGGCGTAGCAACTATTTAAATCTTTGCGTTGCGGTTTGACTTTGTATACGTATGTGCAAAAGCAATGGGGATATGCTCGGTTTAAATATTATTTTGTTTAAATGAACGCGATACCTACTGACCAGAAGGGTGAATTTATGGGTCTACTCGACGATATTTTCGGGGCCGAAAAGAAAAGTTACAAGGGGAAGCCGGCCCAGCTCCAGTCCCAGTTCAGGGAAACCAGCGGCCCGGTGGGCATGTCCATACGCTTCCTGCCGGTAAGGCTGGCTGCGAGAAAGGACAACCGCGTGGACATGATTGTGAAAATCGCGAATGAAACAACGGAGAAGCAGCTGATTTCCTTCGAGGCGCTCGCGCCGCGGGGCCAGATGATGGGTTTTGACGCTACCGTGGTGAGCAAGCACTACGAGAAGAAGCTCGGGTATGTAGAGCCCGGGGCGAGCACGGAATTCGCGGTCACCATTTACGGGACCACCCAGACCAAGCCGGGAAATTACGAGATGGACGTGACTGCGTACGTGCATTTCAGCGACTACAACAAAGTAGTCAATTACGTGAAGAGGAAAATCGCGCTGCGCGTGGTCTAGAGAATCTGGGTTTTCGCTTCTTCCAGGAGATTCGCGAGCTTGAGGCCTTTTTCCGTGAGCGTCACCACCCTCTTTTTCCCCTTCGTTTCCATGGAAACAAGGCCCTTCTTCTCAAGGACGTACATCAGTTTGGTCACGTAAACGTACGTGGTCCCGGACTGGCGGGCTATCTTGGAGAGGTGCCAGCTCGAATTGTGATCCTTGAGGACCAGGAAGGACGCGACCTGTTTTTCTTTCATGAAGAGCATGCGCAAGACCTGGATAGACCGCGGCTGAAAGGAATTAAAAGGTTCCTGAAAAAGCGCAAGGAGGTTTATAATTTTTAGCCAGGAATTTGGTGCCTATGCACTTTTGCCCCAAACATTTCTTTTCAAAAGGCGTTATCGGGACTGATAGAAAGCACGAAGATGGTTACGTCAAAGTGAAATTTAGGTTGGTGGATAGGGGCGGGGAGAAGTATCGGGCCATTGTGTACTTTCGGGAAGGGGAAACACTCCTTGAGGGCATAAAACGGATTTTCTCCGAAGACAGGAGGGCTGAGTTGCAAGTGGAAAATTCTGAGGGGCTCGGAGAATACCTGAAAACAATCAGAATGTTTGGGACCGAATTCAATTTCCTCCAGTTTTACACCGCGTTGGAAGGCGAAAAAAAGGTTGGTTTGCCAACAAAGAGGATTAATGGCGAGGAGTATTTTCTAGGCCTGGATGAGGGAATAGTGACCAGGAGACTTAAGATAGTAGATGCACGGGACGACAGCAGATTTGGCAATGCTGACCTTCCAGGGTACGTAGGTGGGAGCGGAGGGGGATTGTGCCCGACTTCGCAACAAAAATGCTTGGAACTTAAGGAGAAAATATGGCGCTCGGTTTCCGAGCAGGACCTCCAAGCATACAGCGCTGCGGAAGCAATGAGGCCCGCTAATATGGGGGAGTGGCAGTTCCTTGACTCGTTCTTCTTCGCGGCGCGGAATTGCGGGATGCCCAGCGTTGCGCCCATGCCTGAACCGGACGCTCCGCGTTTGATGCAGATGGCTGCAGAACAGCCTGCCGTGGCAAACAGCGCTGCAACATACGCAATGACGCATATGGTCCAGCATAGTGATTGCGCATCCGAGGATTGCGAAGAATCACAGCCAAAAAGGCGCAAGCGGACCGGAAATTCCATGCCCCCCTGGAAGATGGCGTGGCAGATGCCGGATTACGAAACGCTGGAAACAGGCGAGATACAAGTTAGTACTGTGCGCGGAACAGGAAATCCAGCCGCGAAAGCAGTGCGCGAACATCGGATTCACAACAACTCTCGTGCATTCAAAGCTAAAAACGACGCTCAGCGTTCTGCCGGGAAGGACCCGGGCGAAGGGAAACGCGTCTTACGCTCCCCGGACCTTAAGGCAAAAGAACCTCAAGCATGCGCAAAGAAACCACGAACCCCTTTTCCAGCTCCAGATGCACATTTGCGAACCGGTTTGAAAGGCAAGGCGAAAGGCGCGGAACGCGATGCGAACGCTGTTGGACGCAGGTTTGATGGGGAAATGGGGCGTTTGGCGGATGCCGGAAAAAGGAGGCATGGAAAACGCCCGACTGGCGTACGTGGTGAAACGGCGCCACGAACGCTTTCAGGTGCAATGAAAAGAAGTGAAAAATCAGGCAGGATTAAGACTTGGAAAAGCTATGAGGCACAGTCTAGGTCGGCGAAGGCACGAAAAAGAAACGCGGAAGTACAGGATGCAGGGCGCGATGCGAACAGAATGAAGGCAAATGATATTTTTAAGAGAAAAACGGGCTCGAAGGGATTTTCAGTCAGAATTCGCCCCCTTGGGCTGACCTTTGAACCCTTGGCCTACGGATATCCCAAAATCCGGAACAGGAAAACTGAAGCCGGAAAATTAAGAGTCCGCCGCTCTGGCCAAGCTGAGCTACGAGCCCGCGAAAACAAGCGCTTACCTAAGCTAGGTAAGAGATTTGCTCACGTAGAACATATTTTGACGGAAAGGAATAAAAACAGATTTGAGAGGGCGCACATGGCGGAAAACGAAGCGGGGCGCTGGAATGAGGCTGGAAGGGCCGCAAAACAAGAAAGAGCGAAAGGGGCGCTTATGCAAGCAGGGGAAAAAACAGCCCCTAAGCGAGTGAAGGGAACCTGGCGCGCAGCCAGGACTGGGGAAACAAATGTGCCTCGGCCGAATTTCAGGGGCGTCTCGCCGTTTGCAGTGAAAATCAGGAACGCGAAGCGCAATGCATTATCTAAAAGGGAACGGGTTGACGCGGTTATAGGGATTTCCACCTTGTTCTCCCGTCGTCCCCGTCTTCCAAGACAAAGCCGAGCTGCCTGAGCCGGTCCCGTATCCTGTCCGAGGCCTTGAAATCCTTCTTCTTGCGCGCGGAATCCCTTAATTCCACGAGCAGGTCCAGGAGCTCGCACGTCTTGTCCGGAATCTGCTTCTTCTCGCGCACCAGCCCCAGGATTTCCAGCACCTTGCCCATCTCCAGCTTGGTGTATTCGAGCGCCTCGTAGTCCAGGCTGTCCCCGGAAAGATGGGCGTTCACGGATTTCATAAGCGAGAACACGTACGTTATGCCGGTCGGGATGTCGAAGTCCAGGTCAACGAAGTGGTAGAAATTGAGGAATTTCTTTTTCAGTTCGTTGGAAAGCGGGATGTCCTTGATTTTCTTTTTGCCGCGCTCCTCGAGCGCGCGGTCTATGCTGTCCAGCGTGTTCATTATGGAACCTACTGTTGCCTCGGCCTGCCGTATCTGCTCGGGGTTGTAATCTATCGGGCTCCTGTAATGCGCCATGGCGAAGAACATCCGCACCGCGTTCGGGCTGTGCTGCGCGAGAACATCCTTGAGCGTCACGAAATTCCCGAGGCTCTTGCTCATCTTCTCCCCCGAGACGGTGAGGAAGCCGGTGTGGAGCCAGAAGCGCACGAAAGGCTTTGCGCCTGCGGCCTCGCTCTGCGCGATTTCGTTTTCGTGGTGGGGGAATATCAAATCCCTGGCACCGCCGTGTATGTCCAGCGTTTTCGCGTACACGCCGGCCATTGCGCTGCATTCTATGTGCCAGCCCGGGCGCCCGCGGCCCCACGGGCTGTCGAACTCTATCGCGTCCCCGCTGGTTTTTTTCCAGAGCGCGAAATCCTCCGGGTTTTTCTTGGTCTCGTCAACAGCTTTCCGCGAGCCTGCGAGTATTTCGTCGAGCTTCTGGCCAGAGAGTTTTCCGTATTCAGGGAACTTCTTCACTTCGAAATACACGCCGGTCTCGGTCTCGTATGCATGGCCGCTTTCCACGAGCTTTTTCACCAGCGCTATTATTTCTGGGATGTGCCCCGTAACTTTAGGATATGCGCTGGCTTCGAGGATGTTGAGCTTTTTGAACAGCTCCGACGCCTCGGCGCTGAACTCCCCGGCGAGCTTGCGGGGGTCCTGCTTGCTTTCCTTCGCCCTTTTCAGTATCTTGTCGTCAACGTCGGTGACGTTCTGGATGTGGAACACTTCGTAGCCCTTCAGGGCGAGGTAGCGCCTGAGCATGTCGAACGCGGCGTAGGTGCGCGCGTGGCCCATGTGGGTGTGGTCGTAGGGCGTGAGGCCGCACACGTAGAGATTCACCCTCATGCCGTTGAGCGGCTCGAACTTTTCCATTTTTTTCGTGAGCGAGTTGTAAAGCTGCATGGCTTAGAGTAGGAAGAAAAGAAATAAATCATCTTCTTTTTTGATGAGTGAACCTGGAAAACTGGGAAAAAGATGGAAAAGAAAGAAGATTATGCGGTTGCGTGCTTGTTGATTTCGTTCTGGGCAAGATATTGCGTTGCCGGGAAGAAGACCAGCGCGAGCACGAAGAGGAGTATGTTGCTCTGGGCTCCTTTCGACAGCGCGGACACATCGTCGCAATACTTCCATATCGCGTAGAAGTTTATTATCGGGATAAACATCAGGACGAGGTCTATGAGCGCGTTCCCGTCTTTCTTCAGCAGCTCGTACAGCTCCTTCCGGGTCATGTAGAACCAATAGAGGGCATAGATTCCGAGCGTTACTATGGAAACCGCAATCACGAAGATCGGGTTCCTGTTCTTCACTGCCATTCAAAATCACCTTTTTTTTATTTTAATCCAAAGAAAAATGAAAATGGAAGGTTCAGACGTACTTCTCCACGAAGTCGCCTATGGCCGGTATCTTGTACTTCTGGCCCTGGTATGCGAGGTACGCCAGGTACAGGTCAGCGACCAGGAATATCAGGCCGAACGGGAGCATGCAGATTCCGAGAATGCCTCCGAAGCCCATGGTGACAATGCTCAATACTATGAGCGCAACTACGCACACCATGCCCACCAGGAACATGGCTGCCCAGAGCACCGTTGCCTGGAGCGCGTGGAACCGCACGTAAGAGTCCTCTTTCTTCACTAGATAGAAGATTATGCTGGCCGGGAGGCCGATGAGGTTGATGAGATAGCTCAGTGCGGCCATGAGGTTGCTGTCGTTCTCAGGGGATTTCTCCTTCTTTGCTTCAGTTTTCTCTCCTACGGAAGCCTCTTCCTGTGCTTTTGCCTTTTTCGGCGGCATGAATATCACCAGGTTAAATTCAGGTGTTAGCTTTTAAAAGATTGCTAAATCCTGAGAAGGGCGAAAATGCGCGCCAGGCTGGGAATTATTTTAAAGGTGGCTGGGGAGATAGCGGTATGCCCCACTCGAAAAGCGCAGAAGAGGTTTTGCGCGAGCTCCAGAGTTCGGCCCAGGGAATAAGCGATAGGGAGGCTGAACTGCGCCTCAAGGCGTACGGGGCCAACGAATTCGGGAAGGGGAAAAAGAGGGGCCTTGTTGAGCTGGTGCTCGGGCAGTTCAAGAACTACCTTCTGGTGCTCCTTCTTGCCGCAGCTGCAGTTGCGTACCTGATAAACCACCAGATGGACGCGCTCGCGATAGGAGTGGTGGTGGTGCTCAACGTGGTGTTCGGGGTCGCGCTCGAATACGGGGCCGACAGGAGCATGGAGGAGCTAAAGAAGCTCGCGGAGACCAAGGCGCTCGTGATGCGCGAGGGGCGGAAGGACCTCATAGACTCGAGGCTGCTCGTTCCCGGGGACATCGTGTTCCTGGAAGAGGGGGCCAAGGTGCCTGCGGACGCCCGCATAATGGAGGAGCAGGGGCTAGAAATCAACGAGTCCTCGCTCACCGGGGAATCCATGCCGGTGCGGAAGAACGTGGGGAAGCTTGCGAAGGGAACCCCGGTTGCCGAAAGGAGCTGCATGGTGTATGCTGGCACTTTCGTCGCGAAGGGGCGGGGGAACGCGGTGGTGGTTGCGACCGGCCCCAGGACCGAATTCGGGGCTGTGGAGAAGGGGCTCGGCGAAGTGAAGGAGGAACAAACCACGTTGGAGAAGGGGCTCGCGGAGCTCGGGAAGAACATAACGCTCGCGTCGTTCGCAATCGTGGCCGTGCTGTTCGCGGCCGGGCTGGCGTTCGGGAAATGGACGATGAGCGAACTTTTCATCTATTCGGTTTCCATAGTGGTGGCCGCGGTGCCTGAAGGGATGCTCACCGTGCTCACGCTGGTGCTCGCGATAGGAGTGAAGAACATGGCGAGGGAGCACGCGCTCGTGCGGAAGCTCCAGGCGGTTGAAACGCTGGGCAACGTCACGTTCATAGCAACGGACAAGACAGGAACCATAACCGAGGGCAGGATGGCCCTGCTCAAGATATACGACGGGAAGATGCGGGACTTCGGGGAGCTGAGCGGCACCGAGAAAATACTCTCGTATTCGTACGTGTGCAACAGCGCCCACATGACTGAAGAAGGGGTAGTCGGGGACGAAACGGACAG
>JBAZLI010000016.1 GCA_041650355.1 Candidatus Micrarchaeia archaeon
CGTTGCGATGAAATTCGGCGGATACGCGGAGTTCAAGATGTGGGCGCAGGGCCTCATCCTGGCCCTTGTTCTCGCGACCTTCCTTGGAGTGGTTTTCGCTGCTCCCGGAGCGGTTTACATCTACGCTCCCAGGATTACGCGGAAGCAGAACGGGCTCATCTCGCTCGCAGGCCCATTAGTCAACCTGATACTTTCAGTAATTTTCCTCGCCCTCGCGCTCCTGATTCCTCTCTCGTTCGGGAGCATGAACATATGGTATTTCGCCTCCAAGATAAACGTGTGGCTCGGAATGTTCAACATGGTTCCCGTATACCCGCTGGACGGGAGCAAGATACTCGACTGGAACATTTTCGTCTGGGGCGCGTTCGCAGCAATGTTCGCCCTCTTATTCATCATTTAGGTGCCTATATGCGTGGAGCAGAAGCGATAGTGAAAAACGGCCGGATGCTTGCCCGTGAAATAGTGGTGAAAGAACGCATCCCCAAGCCCTACCGCATCCGCGAACTGGATCAGAAGCTGAGAAAGGAGCGCACACGCCAGGAAGCCAAACTGCTCCACAAAGCCAAGCTTGCGGGAGTGGAATGCCCGGTCGTTCTTTTCGTGGACGAATTCGCGATAGGAATGACAAAATTGAAGGGAAGAAGGCCAAAGATGAATGCAAGGGGGTGCATCCAATCCGGCTCAATTCTTGCAAAATTGCACAACTTCGGCATAATCCACGGGGATTTCACGCCCGCGAACCTGCTGGAATCCAAGGGAAAAATTTGCGTGATAGATTTCGGCCTGGGATTTTCCTCCTCGGATATAGAAGACAAGGCGATAGACGTGCTCACCATGCTCAAATCCATAAATGCTGAAAAAGGGAAGCATTTCCTTTCGGGCTACAAAAAAACTTCTAAAGAATACGAAAAAATCGTGGAAAGAGTTGAAGAAATAAAGAAAAGGGCAAGATACGCCTGAAAATCAGTAGATGATGAAATTCCTGCACAGCTCCTCGATTTCCATCTTTATTTTCTTCTTCGCTTCCTCGTCATTCCTGCCTTTTATCGCCCGGTCCATATATGAAGCGATTTCCTTCATCTCGCTCTCCTTCATCCCGCGCGAGGTGAGCGCCGGAGTCCCAATCCTCAGTCCAGACGGGTCGAACGGTTTCCTGGGGTCGTATGGAATCATGTTCTTGTTGGTGGTTATCCCGACAGAATCCAGGAGCACCTGCGCCTCCTTCCCGACTATGTCCTTGTTCCTCAGGTCAATCAGGATAAGGTGGTTGTCCGTTCCCCCTGAAACAAGCCTGAACCCGTGGCCCATGAGCGCCTCAGCCAACGCCTTAGCGTTCTTCACAATCTGCTGCGCATATTCTTTGAATGCGGGCTGGGAAGCCTCTTTGAGCGAAACCGCAATCGCCGCAGTGGTGTGGTTGTGCGGCCCTCCCTGCAATCCAGGAAAAACAGCCTTGTCTATCGCCTGCGCATGCTGGATTTTGCACATTATCATCGCCCCGCGCGGTCCCCTGAGGGTTTTATGCGTGGTAGTGCTCACCACATCAAAATACGGGACAGGATTCTCGTGCACCCCTGTGGCGCACAATCCGGCAATATGCGCTATGTCCGCAAACGCGTACGCGCCCACCTCATCGCAGATTTCTCGCACGCGCTTGAAATCATAGACGCGCGGATACGCAGTGGCGCCCACGATTATCATTTTCGGCTTCTCTATCTTTGCGCTCTTGAGCATCAAATCGTAATCAATCAGCTCCGTTTCCCTATCCACCCCGTAAGAGACTATCTTGTAAAATTTCCCGGAAAAATTCACCGGCGAGCCGTGCGTGAGGTGCCCTCCCTGCGCAAGGTCCATGCCCATCACTTTCTCCCCGACAGGCACCATGGCCATGTACACAGCCTGGTTCGCAGGGGAGCCCGAGTACGGTTGTACGTTCGCGTGCTCGGCATTGAACAGCTTCTTCGCCCTTTCTATAGCAATCGTCTCAATAATATCTATGAATTCGTTCCCGCCGTAATACCTTTTCCCCGGATAGCCCTCCGAGTATTTGTTGGTGAGCCACGAGCCCAGCGCTTCCATGACTTCCTTGGAGACGTAATTTTCAGAAGGAATCATCTCCAGCCCGTACATCTGCCTGCGCAATTCCTTCTGCATCGCGTCGTAAATCTCCGAGTCGGCATTTTTCAGCATAAGTCCACCCACTGAAAAGCAGTTAGAAAACAATCTCAAATAAGAAATATAAACGTTCGCGCTTCCCCTAAATCAACAGTCCTGGTTCTCTTCGCCACGCTCCTTGACTATCCCCAGCAGTTCCTCGGCTTCCATTAACACCAGCATAGCCAGCGCACGAATTTCCTCGCGCGTCTTCCCCTCTGGCTTCCCAATTTCTCTGAGATTCCTAAAAAAAGCCAGGAGGAAATCCGTTGCATTCTTAGCAAAAAACCCGGGCACCGTAATCTCAACTTTCATCTCTTTTCCATTTGCCTTCTCTCCCGCATTCGTTTTACTTTCTTCCGCATCCCATCTTTCCAGCATCTCAATAAAATCCTTGAGCACTGTTGGGTCAATTTCCTTTTCATCCTCCCGTATATGCGTGTGTCCTATTATATGGCCAATTTCCTCGCTAGCCCCGCACGCATACACAACATCCATAAGGGTGGAAACCTCTCCATTAATTTTAAGCGTGCGCTGCAGTCTTTCAATTAGAAGCCCCAGGGACGTAACCAGGTCGTTTTTAGTTATATCCGGGACGGTGATTATCGTTCTCCCTTTCTTAGGTTCCTCATCCTTGCATTCCACAAGCGGCATTACCAAGTCAGAAAGCTTCTCTTCCATCACCACCACGCGTCCATTGCCAATTTCCATTACCGTTTCCACAGTTTTTCCCCCTACGTTAAGCCGCATGGTCACATATTTAAATAAAAAGTCATCCAAGCCGCCACAGGTAGCCAGTGCGATTGCCGGTTCATCTTTCCTTCTTGCGTAAAGAGCCTGTCTCATAAACCTGGGGTCATTTTTATTCCCGGGCACGGACGGAATCCACAACTCAGGTTCTGCCGGCAGGCACCATCCATTGTGCTCAGGAAATGGTATAAGCACAAATCTTAACGGTATTATTTTGGCTTCGTTCGTTCCGGTTTTTTCCACCTGGTAATCATCAGGGTTCATCACGAATGCGCAGTTCCTCACTCTCCTCAAATCCGTGCCGTTAGGATGTTTTATGGCCCCTATATCAAAAGTGAACTTGTGAGTTTCCTTAGATTTAGCCACGCAGGTTCCAATACGCGCGGCAGTTTCGACCTGCACTATCTTCTCACCAAAAGGTTCTCCTGGGGCTCCATACACCACGAGTGTGCCGCTTCTCAAGTACAGCTGACGTTCCATCATCTTGTTGAATTCGCCCGCCCTATGCCGCCTCAAAAGCTCAGTAATGTCAGGCAGTTTGCACCTCTTAAAACCTGCCGTCTGCCACGTGTCTACGAAGGTTAAGGGGCCCCCTGGAAGCACAGCTGTCTTGTTGCCGCGCACTCCGGCAATATCTAGTGAATTGTAAACTATTTTGCCCATTTTTACCCCTTCATCTATGGTAAAATATGGTTGAAAATGTTTAAAAACCACCCGTTTTCCGATTAATCCCGGCAAAACCCAAAAAGCTTAAAATATCGCGAGCGAACAATCAAGAGATTATATGGCAATAGTATGCATAATCGCCCTGCTGGCATTCTCCATAATGGGAATCTTCTCGGCAAAATACCGCAAGTACGCGGCAGAAGCGTTCCACTGCTTCATAAACACGGTCCAGCTGCGCAAGTGCGATTCCGGTCTGGACGAAAAGATAAAGGCTGAACTAGTTTCCAAAATCCTGCCCATCTCGGCCCCTGCAGCAAAGGCGGTGAACAGGCATTTCGAGCTCCTCTCCTCGCTATTCATCATCCTCATGCTCGCAAGCAGCGTGTATTCCACGATTAGTTTATACAACTTCTTCGTCTACGGGAATTGCAACGGCCAGGAGGGCGGCTTCTGCGTCCTCAAGGACCTCACGGGCGGAGCCATAGTGGGCAAGCCCGGCGAGCTGGACCCTCCGAAGAACATAGAGGGCCAGACGTTCGGGAACGCCAACTACAAGCTCGTGGTTTACGAGTTCGGGTGCTATTCCTGCCCCTACACAGCGCAGGCAGAGCCGGTGGTGCAGAAGCTCTACTCGGAATACGGGAACCGCGTGGAATTCATATTCAAGCCCTTCCCGCTCCCCGACCACCCGTACAGCAGCGAAGCCAGCCTCGCCTCGTGGTGCGCCTACGAGCAGGGAACCCAGCAATACATGCTCTTCAGGAAAAACCTGTTTGCGTTCCAGAGCGAATGGAGAAGCAAGGGGAACCAGAGCATAATCAGCGTCGCGGATTCGAGCGGCCTCAACATGAGCGCATTCTCATCCTGCTTCTCGAGCGCCAAGTACCAGAACAGGACCGACCAATTCGTGCAGGAAGGGAAGGAGATAGGGATATACGGAACCCCCACCTTCTTCATAGGCCCGAAAAGGTTCGTGGGTGCGGTCACTTACGAGGATTTGAGAAGCGCGATAGAGGAGGAATTAAAGAAATAGGAACAGGAATAAAGAACTGAAGCCAGCCAAGTGGTTTTTATGCTGAACGAAAAGATACGCGAGGATTTTCCCATACTCCAAAGGTACAAGGACCTCATATACCTGGACAACGCGTGCACCACGCTCAAGCCCAAACCAGTAATCAGGTCCATGATGGCCTATTACGAGGAATACGGCGGCTGCGCAGGCAGGAGCGCGCACATGCTTTCCAGGCTCGTAGCCGAAAAGCTGGACGAAGGCCGTGCAAGGATAGCCGCGTTCGTGGGCGCCAGGCCCGACAACGTGGTTTACACGAAGAACTGCACCGAAGCCATAAACCTCGTTGCAAAAACATTTGATTTCTCCAAAAGGAAGAAAGTGGTAGGGACCATCCTGGAGCACCACGCCTCCATGCTCCCCTTCGAGGTGAAGATGCTCAACAGGGAAATAGAGATGGTGCACGCGAAGCCGCTTCCGGACGGCACTTTCGACGCTTCGCAATACAACGAGCTGATAGACAGAAACACTGCCTTAGTTGCAGTCCACCACACGAACAACACTCTAGGCACGAAGAACCCTGTATCTGAAATCGCGAAAATAGCGCACGACAACGGCGCCCAGATTCTTGTGGACGCGGCCCAGGGCGTTCCCCACTCGGAAATAAATTTCCAGAAGATGGACGCTGACTACATGGCTTTTTCCGGGCACAAGATGCTCGGCCCAACAGGAATCGGCGCTCTAGTCGCCAAGAGCGAACTTCTTGAGCGCATGCCCCCGTTCCTAGTGGGCGGAGACACGATAGAGGAAGTGAAGCTCAATTCCATAATCTGGGCAAAGCCCCCGCGCAAGTTCGAGGCAGGAATCCAGCACTACGACGGCATGATAGGGCTGGGCGAGGCCGCGGAATACCTGAAGCGCCTCGGAATCCACAACGTGGAGAAGCACGAGCGCGAACTTGGAAAAATAGCCCTGGACGGCCTTTCAGAGGTGAAAAACCTGAAGGTTTACGGCCCGAAAGACGCTGAAAAGCGCACCGGAATATTCACGTTCAACGTGCGCAACGTCACTCCGCACCAAACAGCTCTGATGCTTGATAAAATGAAAAAAATTGCAGTGCGCGCAGGAGTTTTCTGCGCCCAGCCCGGAATGGACTTCCTGGGGGCCTGCGACGGCGCGGTGCGCGCCTCGTTCTACGTGTACAACACCAAGTCCGAAGCCGAGATTTTCGTTCAGGAAGTGAAAAAGATAGTTGAATTGGGTTAAGTTGTCTATCTTTATGTTTTAGCGTGTGTTTATAAATTTTCATGCATTACCATTACATACGGTGCACATGCACACTTTTTCTTCAAGGTCCGACGGGCCAAAAACGCTAAATGGCAGTTATAAGGAGATGAATCACCGCCCGAAGAATATTTTCGGGAAATTCTTTTTGCAGTCTGTGCCAGCCCTCTTTTTCAAAAGTGTGCCTGCCGACCAGAAACAAAAAGCGAACGTCCGGCTGGTGGGCACATTTGTTCCCGGAACCCAACGCGTGCTTCTCAACCTCTCGCCGTTTACCCTAGTAGATGGAGACCAACACGCCACGCTCAACCTCTCCCCTATCAACAGCATTGGAGGCGGCCAGCGCGGTGCGAAGCTGAGTCTCCTCAATGTGGTTTCCAAGGACCAGTCCGGCCTGAATTTCGGGGCGCTCGGGAACGCCGTGCAGGGAAATCAATCCGGATTAAACCTCGGTTTTCTGTTCAACGAATGCTTTGACACGCAGGAAGGATGCACAGTTTCCGGCCTATGGAACTCGGCAGCCAGCCAGTTCGGGCTAGCGATAGGCGCTTTCAATCTGGTGGATAAAACAGTGAAAGGCGCGGTCTTCTCGCTTTATGCGCGGGCGGGCGAATTGCTGCACGGTTTCGCAGCCGGCATGTGCATCAACATCTCAAGATTCAGGGGCGTCATCCTTTCCCCGGTGACGCTGATAAAGGACGCGGAGCATTCCGCAGGGCTCATTCTCGGATTGGTGATAATCCGGCTGGACAAAGAAGGGCGCGACCGCCTAAGATTCCTGTTCCTGCGTTGCGACCCCGATGCGAAAGAAAAATCCCCAGAACATTCCCAGCAGTCCCTTCGCGACCGATCTCCACGCCCAGCATGAACGCAAAAAGGAACGTTTTAATCTTAACCTTCGTAGCTAGTATGTTATATGAATTCAGTCCTTCAAAAGGTGGTTTACACGCTTGCAAAGAACTATTCAACGGAAATGGAGCAGAAATGGCAGAAGAGATGGGAAGAGGAAAAAACCTACGCGTTCAGCGCTGAAGGCGGCAAACCCATATACTCCATAGACAGCCCGCCCCCGTTCACTTCCGGCGAGCTTCACATGGGCCACGTGCTTTCCTACTCGTTCTTCGATTTCGTAGCGAGATACAAGCGCATGCGCGGCTTCAGCGTGTTCTACCCGCAGGGATGGGACACCCAGGGCTTCCCTACCGAAACGAAAGTGGAAAAGAAGTACGGAAAGCTCCCTCCGACTGAATTCAGGCAGAAGTGCGTGGAATGGACATACGAATTCATAGCAAGGATGAAGTCCCAGATGGTCTCCATGGGATTCTCCCCTGACTGGAAATACGAGTACAGGACGATGGAGCCAGAATACCACAAAAAGGTGCAGCTTTCCCTGATAAAGATGTACGTGCAAGGCGAAGTGTACATGGCCGAGTACCCGGTGCACTGGTGCCCGAGCTGCGTGAGCGCAATCGCGAAAGCCGAAACCGAGGAGTTGGAACGCGAGACGCAGTTCAATTACGTAAATTTCACAGGGCCTGCAGGGGAAGCGCTCCAGATAGCTACCACGCGCCCAGAGCTAATCCCGGCCTGCGTAGCGCTCCTTTTCAACCCAGAGGACGCGCGCTACACTCATCTCGCAGGGAAAAAGGCGAAAACCCCGCTCGGAGATGAAGTGCCCATGTTCGCGGACAAGGACGTGGAAAGGGATTTCGGCACCGGGCTGATGATGGTGTGCACGTTCGGGGACAAGATGGACGTGGTGTGGGCGCACAGGTACAAGCTTCCATTCAAGAACCTCATAAACAAGTACGGGAAATTCGAGAACGCCGCCGAGCTCAACGGACTGAAAGTGGAAGCCGCACGCGCCAAAATATTGGAGAAACTCAAAACCCAAGGCTCCCTGGTGAAGCAGGAGAAGAAGCCCCAGGTGGTGAAGGTGCACGACAGGTGCAAAACCCCCGTCGAGTTCATCTCCAGCCTGCAGTGGTTCGCCGCGATAAAGAAGGCCGCCCCGCGCATAAAGGATTTCGCATCCAAAATCGAATGGGTCCCTTCCTTCGGCATAACTTATCTCACGGACTGGGTGGACAACGTGGACTGGGACTGGGTGATTTCCAGGCAGAGGATTTTCGGCACCCCGCTTCCGTTTTACTATTGCCCTGATTGCAGGAAAACCGAAGCCGCGCAGGAAACCGAGCTTCCGTTCTACCCTGAAAAGGCGCAGAAAAGGAAATGCTCCTGCGGCGCGGAAATGGCCCCAGAAACCAGCACAGCTGATTGCTGGGTGGACTCGAGCATAACCCCGCTCATAATAGCCGGCTGGCCCGACGAGAAGAAAATGGAAGGGTTATACCCTGCCTCGCTGAGGCCCCAAGGGGTGGAAATAGTGCGCACCTGGGCTTTCTACACGATATACAGGAGCGGAACCCTCACAGGAATCCCGCCCTTCAAGACCATCCTGCTCAACGGGAACGTGCTCGCTCCTGACGGGAAGAAGATGAGCAAGAGCCTCGGGAACGTAATCAGCCCCCAAACTCTCCTTACTGAGTTCAACGCAGATTCGATAAGGCAGTGGGCCGCGCTTTCAGGAGCGATGGCCAAGGACAGGCCCTTTTCATACGAGGACATACGCTACGCGAAAAGCTTCCTCAACAAGCTCTGGAATTCAGCGAAGCTGGTTGAAATCGGGCTCGAGGGCTACGAAGGAGGTGAAGGCCAGCCCCGCCTCGTGGACAGGTGGGTAACTTCGCGCATGAACGAGACGATAAAGGACTTCACCGCGCACATGGAATCCTATGAATTCCACTACGCGATGAACAAGCTCCACGATTTCTACTGGCACGACTTCTGCGACAACTATTTAGAATACGTGAAGCACAGGATTTACGATTCGCAGACGCACGGCGAAGAAGGGAAAAAGGCGGCCCAGCACGCCATGCGCTACGTGCTCATGAACACGCTGAAGCTAATCGCGCCCATCTCCCCGCACATAAGCGAGGAAATCTGGTCCGAGCTTTTCGACAAGAAGAGCATCCACCTTTCCGGATGGCCCTCCGCAGGCCCTGTGGATTCAGAAGCAGTTGAAAAGGCGGCTGCCGCGAACGAGATGGTGAAGCTGCTCAGGCAGCACAAGGCCTCGAACAAGAAATCCATGAACTCCCCGCTTTCCCTGGTTAGAATACGGAGCCCGGACATGGCCGGCTTCGAGGACGACATAAAAGGCGTGATGAAAATCGCGAAGCTCGAGATTGAAAGGATTGAGAAAGCAGGGAAGCCCGAGCTGGTCTCGGCAGAATTCGGGGATTGAGCATGGCATTCAAAATCCTCGAGCACACCGCCGATGTCGGGATAATAGCCGAAGGCCCGACTTTCGAAAAGGCGCTCGAGGAAACCGCGCAGGGCATGTTCTCCCTGATGGGCAAGTCCAGGCCGAAGGAGAGCATCGAAATCTCGACGGAAAGGGAGCGCAAAGACGATTTAGTGGTGTTCCTTCTTTCGGAAATACTTGCACGGTGCGAATCCGAGAACTTCCTCCCGTGCAGGATGAAGGTCCTTGAATACCGCGGCGGCAAAATGCGCGTCCAGGTCCTGGGGGAATACAAAACGCTTAAAAACATAATAAAAGCAGTCACCTTTCATATGCTCGAAGTGAAGAATGAAAAAAGCTCCTGGAGAATCCAGGTGCTCTTCGACATCTGAGTGAACGTTCATGGGTTTCGGTTTCGGGAATGCGGACATCAAGAGCGAATTCATAGCCGCGCTCACCGTTTTCCTGGCTTCCTCTTACATACTTTTCGTGAACCCCAGCATAATGGGCGACGCAGGCATGGACCTGGAAGGGGCGTTCTTCGCGACAGCGCTCGCAGCCGCAATCGGGACGCTCCTGGTCGGTTTCATCGCCAACAAGCCCTACGTGATTGCCCCTGGAATGACGCTGAACATCTTCTTCACCTACACGCTGGTAAGGACCTACGGGATAAGCTGGCAGATAGGCGCGGCCGCAGTTATCTTTTCAGGAGTTATTCTGCTCGCGCTTTCGCTCACAAGCGTGCGCCTGTGGTTTTCCCAGGCCATCCCGTCAGGGATAAAGAAAGGCATTCTGGGCGGAGTCGGGCTCCTCCTCGTGTTCGTAGGCCTCATGCGCGCCCAGCTCGTGGTCCCTTCCCAGTTCACCATAGTGGGCCTTGGCAACATACTCGCCCCGGAGGCGCTCCTCGCGGTATTCGGGCTGATAATAACATGCGTGCTCTTTTTGCGCAACGTGCGCGGCGCATTCCTCCTGGGGATACTCGCGACCACCCTGCTGGCAGTCATAGTGCGCTACCTGACTGGAACCCAGCCTGCACTCGAATTTCTCGGGCTTCCGCACAACCTCGGCGCGGTCGCATTCAAGTTCGACATAGCCGGCCTGACGAGCCTGAGCATGCTCGGCCCGGTCCTCGCGCTCTTCATGGTCGCGTTTTTCGACACCATAGGAACCTCAACCGCGCTCCTCACCCGCTCGGCGAAAGGCGGGAAGAAAATCAAGCCGGTGGACATGGAGAAAATAATGGTGAGCGATTCTCTGGCAACCATAGTTGGCGGAGTGCTCGGCACCTCGCCCCAGGCGGTTTACGTGGAGAGCGCTGCAGCGCAGGATGCCGGAGGTAAAACCGGCTTGGTTTCGATATTCGTCGCACTCTTCTTCCTGCTCTCCCTATTCCTGTTCCCGCTCGTGAAGCTCGTGCCCATGGAGGCGTCGGCCCCGGTGCTGATAATAGTGGGCCTGCTCATGTTCGGCGGAATGAAGAACATAAACATGAAGGATTACAGCGAGAGTTTGCCGGCTTTGCTCTGCCTCGCCGCCATTCCTATGACCTTTTCAATCACTTACGGGATAGGAATCGCGTCCATAGCCTACGTCGCGCTCAAAATATTCACGTTCAAAATGAAGGAGGTGCATCCCGGGATGTACATAACCGCACTGCTCTTCCTGATGGAATTCCTGGGCCTTTTCTGAAAATTACGCCTCTTTTCTAGGTGAGAGCAGCTTCTTTATCTGTTCGGCGCTCATGTTGTGCGATTTCACGAATTCCATTTTTCCGTTCTGCTCTGCAATATACTCGAGCAACTTGCCCGTCTTCTTGTCAACGACGGTGAGTTCTGTGAAATCCTGGCCCACCCTCAGCGTAACTATCAGAGGCACTTTGTTCAGTTCAACTTCCATGCTGTAAACCAGGTTCTCCTCGCTTTTTTTGCCGCTTGTAACGTGCTGCACAGCCCTTACGAATTTCGCGTTTTCGAACATCGTTCCCTTAAGGTCAAATTCCTTAGCCATAAAATTCCCTCATAAAGTTCCCAGTTCGCGCGCTTTCTTCACAACTGCGGCGGCTATCACTTCATTTTCATTCAATTTGAAATGGCTCAGCGCGCTTGACATAAGCGGGCTGGTCATGCTCAGGACAGCGATGAACATCTGCGCGTCCCTGTTGTATCCTTTTTCAGCGCTTTTGGTGAGGTGCGGCGTGATGTTCAAATCTGATTGCGGCTTTTGGGCTGGTTTCTGCGCTTTAAGGGCGTCTTCAGCTATAGGTACTATTTCAAGCCTTTCTTTTTGCGCTTGCGGACTCATATCCTCACCCACATATTATCTGCACTTGAAACAATATATACGTTTGCTTTTCATTCGAAGCTACTCAATTTACTTCAGCCCAATTAATAATCCTACTGTCATCGTAGCCTTTCATTCGCCCTAAGACAAATGTAACTATAGTTACATTGCCGTAAAAGCCTTTTTAATCACCCCGTGTTACTACTTTTGAGGGCGTGATTGCATGAGCAAATATTTCGGCACAAACGGCGTAAGGGGCGTATTCACAGAACTCACCCCTGAGCTCGCGCTCAGGCTTTCCCAGGCGTTCGGGCTCTGGCGCGGGAAAGGAAAGATTCTCGTGGCCCGCGACATGCGCCTCACCGGCGAGTGCCTGCTTTCCGCAGTGAAAAGCGGCCTTGCAAGCGTTGGCTGCGAGGTGCTCGACTTGGGGCTATGCTCGGCTCCTGGAGCGGAATTCATGCTGAAAAAGGAAAAAGGAAACGGGCTCATAATAGTGACCGCGTCCCACAACCCGCCTGACTGGAACGCGCTCAAGTTCGTGGACAAAAACGGCATAACTGTTTCCCGCGAGCGCGGCTCAGAAATAGAGAAGCTGATGGATAAGCCGGCCCTTGCGAAATGGGATGAAGTCAAGCCGATGCGCTCCATCCCCTACTCAACAGAAGAGCACGCGAAAGCGATTGAAAATTCAGTGGATTTGAGGAAAATAAGAAAAGCGAACCTGAAGCTGGTTTTGGATTTCGGGAACGGCACGAGCGCCCTTTACGCCGACATGTTCAAAAGGCTCGCGAAAATAACTGCGATCAATTCCCACATCGACGGGAAATTCCCCGGGCGTCCCTCGGAGCCTTCTGAGGAAAACGTGCAAAACCTCATGAATTTAGTGAAGCAGGGCGGATACGACGGCGGCTTCGCCTGGGACGGCGACGCCGACCGGTTCATCGCAATCGATGAAAAAGGGAATTTCATCGTCGGGGACAAGATTTTCGCTCTGAGCGTCCTGCTCAAACTTAGGAAAGAAGGCGGAAAATCCATCGCAACCACAGTTGCAACGAGCAGGGCCGCCGAGGACGTCGCTAGAAAATACGGTGCGAAAACCATTTACACGCGGGTGGGCGCCCCGTACCTATCCGAAGCCATGACAGAAAATGACGTCGCGATTGCAGGCGAGGAAGTCGGGGGGGTAATATGGCGCGAAATCTCCCTTGCAAAAGACGGCCCTGCGACCGCAGTAAAACTAATGGAGCTCATGGCCGAGAAACCTCTTTCATCCTGGACTGCAGAACTGCCCCAGTACTTCAACGCGAAGACGAAAATCCAATTCTCAAAAGAAAAGAAGCTTGAAGCAATTGAAAGACTGTCCAAATCCACCAAAGGGAAAGTGAACAAACTGGACGGAGTCAGGATGGATTTCGAGGACTCCTGGGTGATAGTGCGCGCCTCAGGAACCGAGGATTACATAAGGATATTTGCAGAGGCTAAAACAAGAGAAAAAGCTGAAAAGCTGGTAAAAGAATATGGAAAAATAGTGAAAGAAATGTGAGCTCAGAGCTCCCCTACCCTCCTCTTTATCCTTCTCTTGAGCCTCTTCCTCTTCTTCTTGACCCACTTCCATCTCATCTTGCCCTTCTTCTTCCACTTCCTCGGCTTGTCTCCCAGAAAATCACCTAATGAGAATTTTTAGCTGCGTATAAAGTTGTCAACAAACTTTTTTAAATTAGACTTTTAAGTTTATGCCCCCTAAACTTAAACTAATAAACAAACGTTTCAGGTGATTTGAATGGCTAGTCTTGTTGCAGGTGGTCTTGTAGTGGTGATTCTTGCCTTCGCGGGCGTCCTGCTCGTTTTGGCCCTCATAGTGATACTCCTCTATAACCGCCTTATTCAATTGAAGGTCCGCATAGACAACGCCTGGGCGCAGATAGACGTGCAGCTCAAGAGGCGCTACGACCTCATTCCCAACCTCGTGGAAACAGTGAAGGGATACGCAAAGCACGAAAAGGGCACCTTAGAGGAAGTGACCAAGCTCAGGGCCCAAATAATCACGGGCACCCCCGCGGAGCGTTCCAAAGCCAACGACATGCTGAGCGGCGCGCTCAAGTCCCTGTTCGCCGTTGCTGAAAACTACCCGCAGCTCAAGGCCAACGAGAACTTCAAGGCATTGCAGGACGAGCTGGCTGGCACCGAGAACAAGATTTCCTACGTGCGCATGGCCTACAACGACACTGTGATGGAGTACAACACTGCGATAAAGGTGTTCCCGAACAACCTCATCTCGGGCATGCTTGGATTCAAGGACGTGCAGTTCTTCCAGGCAGAGACGGGCGCGCGGGAGGCAGTGAAGGTCCAGTTCTGATTTTTTCTTTCGGCTTTTTTTATTTTAGCAACGCCAGCTGTGCAACTCGGGCGGTGTAACGCATGGACAAAGTGAACATATTTGACGCCATTGACGCGAACAAGCGCAACTCAGTCTTACTTATGCTTGTAATGGGAGGGCTGCTTCTCATGGCCGTGAGCGCTGTGGGCATCCTGTTCGGGCTTGGCGATTCCGGATTCATACTCGCGTTACTCCTTACCGCGATATACATCTTCTTCGCCTACGGCGCTGGCGCGAGCACCGTACTGAGCATAAGCGGGGCGCGGGAGCTTTCCGAGAAAGATGAACCTTTCCTGCAGAATGTGGTTGAAGGGCTTGCGCTCGCGGCAGGAATCCCGAAACCGCGCATCTGGATTATTGAAGACAAGGGAATGAACGCCTTCGCTACGGGCATGGACCCAAAGAACAGTCATATCGTATTTACGCGCGGATTGCTCAACACCATGAGCAGGGAGGAGCTTGAAGGGGTTGCGGCGCACGAGATTTCCCACATAGGGAATTATGATATACGATTTGCCACGCTTGCGGTGGTTATGCTGGGCGCCATAGCGATACTCGGAGACATTACGTGGAGGCTCGGGTTCTTCGGCGGCTTCGGAAGGGGAAGGGAGGAACGGGGGCATGGAGGGGGCGGCGCAATAGTGATGGTGATTGCCCTGGTTTTTGCAATCCTCGCGCCCATCTTTG
>JBAZLI010000017.1 GCA_041650355.1 Candidatus Micrarchaeia archaeon
AAAGCTTTCCGCCTGTTATGCTCGCGCCGCCCGGCAAGCTTGTATTCAAAAATCTCTCATAGGTCCCGAAATCCATGTCAGCCTCGGTCCCGTCATCCAGAACGAAAACTTCGCCGTGCCTGAACGGATTCATCGTCCCGCAGTCCACGTTCAGGTAGCCGTCGAACTTGAGCGGAAACGCGGCATAGCCCCTCATGCTCAGGATTTTCGCGATAGAAGAAGTCACAATCCCCTTTCCAAGCCCGGACATTATCGAGCCTGCCACTATGATGAATTTTGTATCCCCCATAGGGAGCATATTTGCGCTCATGGGTTTAATAACATTATTGCTTCGCGCCCAGCAAAATGAAATTCAATATAAATAGATTTTACCAACACCTATACATGGACAAAAAACAAATCAGTCTCGTTGCATTGCTATTCTTTTCGTTCCTGATTCTCGATTCCAGCCCCTCATCAGCCCTTCTGGTAGCGCAATGCTCCAACTCAACTTTCATTCAGGACAATTCCGAGTACATAATAGACGGAGGCATAACAAAGGTGGAATCCAGATGGGAGAACAACAGCATCTACACCTACGTGGATGTCACGATATTCAATTATGCAAAAGGCGCCCCTATTCAAGGGAATTACATCCAGCTTAAAATCCCGGGCGGAGGCGTCGGCCTGCAAACCCAATGGGTGGAAGATATGCCTGCGTTCAGCAGCTCAAGCGTGGGCAAGAGCTACACGTTTTATCTTGCGAGGACAGGTGGTTCGTTCGGCCCGGTGTGCGGCGGCGCCGGGGTAACAGAAATGACCCTCTTAGACGGTCCTACTGAAACTAGACCATGCGCCCCACTTGCGATACTCGCTGCAATCTTGCTGTTGCTCTTGGCCGTTAGAACGCGCGAATAATCTACTTTAAATTTATTCCTTTAGTAATAGCCCTATGCTTCCTGAACTTTCAGAGATAAAGAAGATGCGCATGCGCTCCGGCATAACCCAGAAGCAGCTCGCGCGTTTGGCCGGGATTTCGCAGAGCACGGTAGCGAAGATAGAATCCGGCTTCATAGACCCGGGCTACAACACCGTGAAAGGCATATTCGAAGCCCTTGAAGGGCTGGAGCACGCGTCTGAGCTGAAGGCAAGGGACGTGATGAGCCCGCACGTGGTTTTCGCGCAGCCCGAAGAGCGCCTGAAGGAGGTGCTCGGCGCGATGGGCAAAAAGAACATAGACCAGATGCCTGTGCTTGAAGGCAGTTCGCTAATAGGAAGCGTGAGCGAGGATTCCATAGTGCGCTTCCTATCCTCCTACTCAGGTCACAAGCCGGTAGTTGAGCTGAAGGTGCGCGAAGTGATGGGCGAATCCTTTCCCACGGTTCCGGAAAGCGCGGCCTACAAAACCCTGCTCGAACTCCTGGGGCACAATCATGCGGTGCTAATAATAAAAAGCGGAAAAGCGGTCGGAATAGTTACGAAAGCGGATTTGCTAAGGGCTAGGAAGTGATGTCCCGTTCGTTTCTCGGCGTTTGCACAAATCTTCTATGGTTCTATACAATACATGAAGCGAGATTGGTTTATTCATGAATGCGCCTACTTGTTTAGTGGCCCCATCGGTGTTCCCAATTGCATATCCGCTCATAAGTATGTATATTATGTTCGGCGCGCGCTCTTTCATTTCTCGTATCATATCCAACCCGATCATCCCCGGCATGGTCTGGTCGGTTAATACAACATCGAAATTTCCTTGCCTGAAAATTTCAAGCGCTTGGAGTGGGTCGTTGCAAACAGTTGGGCTATAGCCCATTTTCTTGAGGAAGATACCCAGCATGCCTGTAATGATTTCCTCATCATCCACCACGAGCACCCTAAGATTCCTTGTGGACGTCAGCGGACCGTTGCTGGAACTCATTCCCCTAGTGTCTTGCACACCACCAGGCGTTACTCCGCTGCCCCCGCAACCGTGCGGTCCTTCCAAGAGTTCTTTTGCACTCTTAACTATATCTGGAAGAGGTCTCGCGTTCGTTCCTGAAGGGCCTGAGGCTAGACGAACTGCGTCTGCGCACCTGCTTCCTATAGGTTTTTTCTCCATGAAATCATCTGATAAATCCGGTTTCACCAATAACGTTATGGCAGTGCATTTCTACATTTTAAAATCATCATGCAAGGCCAGGTTCAGCATTAATGCTATCGCCGTATATTTCTATATTCTACAACAAAGTGTTTTTAAACAAATCGCTAACTGCCCCATATTAAAAGGATTTTGGATGGACTCAGAGGGACATGCGTCGTTTCCAAAACCGGAAACCCGGAACCGAAAACTGTTTCGCACCCTCGGCCCCTCGCGTGCAAGGCGAGTGCTCTGCTGCTGAGCTATGAGCCCATTAATAGCAATATAAATCCGCAGTGAAAATTTATAAAACTCCATTTGCATACCCTATCAGGGATGGTCGCATGCTTCAAAAAATAAACGCAGCAAAAAAAGCGCTGGAAATGATGGAAGAAAACAAAATAATCGGATTGGGCTCAGGCACAACCGCAGCCGAATTCGTGCGCATGCTCGGCGAGAAGAAAAAAGCAGGGTTCAAGATAGACGCGTGCATCCCCACCTCCTTCGAGGCAAGGATGTTCGCGATAAAATATGGCCTTTCCCGCTACCTGTGCGACCCTGACCAGGTGGACAGAATACACGTGGCGGTGGACGGTGCGGATTACGTCTCAAAGGAATTCATAATCAAAGGCGGAGGCGCGGCGCTCACCCGGGAAAAGGTGGTCGCATACAACGCCGAGCGCTTCATAGTGATAGCCGACGAATCCAAAATTGCAAAAGGCCCGAAATCCAGCGTTGCATTGGAGGCGATAAAATTCTCTGCCCCGTTCGTGATAAAAACCCTCGCGAAACTGGGATACCCGGCCACCATAAGGGTCGGGACCGGCAAAGTCGGGCCGATAATAAGCGACAACAACAATTTCATAATAGACGCGAAAATCGAGATAAAAAATCCGTCAACTTTGGAATCAATGCTCAACAGCATCCCCGGAGTCCTCGAGAACGGGATATTCACGAAATTCACGAAAATAATAATCGGCACGGAAAAAGGCGCGTACGAACTCTAATCCCGCTTCATCTTAACCGCTGCAAGCATTAGCAGCGCGGCCAGCGCGCTCACAGCGAACGAGAACACGAAAGTCCCCCTGAACCCCAGGATATTCACGTTCCACAGCAGGCCTGCGATTATGTTGGCAGGGAGCAGGAGAAAACCGGTAATGCCCTGGTAAATCCCCATTGACGTCCCTTTGTTCCCGTCATCACTAATCCTGCTTATGAAAGTCCTTGGGGTGGTATCAAGTATCGCCGCAACCATGCCGAAAGTCACGAAAAACACCAGGAACAAGTAATCCGTAGAGAACGCGAACCCCAGCACGGTGAGCGCGAACAGCGCATAGCCCAGCGCCATCACCTTCCTTCCCCCCAGCCTGTCGGTGAGAAACCCGGCAGGGAGCGCGAACAGCGCATAGCTTATGTTGTATACGATATATCCGAACAGCGTCATCAGCACGTTCCCGGTTATGTCCTGGGCCTTCAATATGAAGAACGCGTTCCCGAATTGCGCGATTCCGAACAGCGCACCCACAATCACCATGCTCTTGTAGCCGCGGTTTCCGAACGCATTCCGCAGGGCTTCCTTCCCGTCGCCCATTTTCCTCACGTGGAGTTCCTTCACGAATCTGGATAAAATTACTACCCCGAGAACAGCAGGAATGACCGCGAGCAGGAATACGCTCCTGTAAGTCTGCTCCTCTCCGAACCTGGGCAGCAGCAAAGCGATAATTACTGCCGCAATGAGCGGCCCGAGAATTGCCCCGAACGCATCCATCATCTTCCTGTACCCGAATGCCCTACCCAGCATCTCCTTCCTGTCGCTGTGCGCCATTATCACGTCCCTGGGGACTCCCCTGAGCCCCTTTCCGAACCGCTCCACTATGCGCAGGCCCAGTATGTTCTGCCAGGTTCCGGCAATAACGAAAAACAGCTTCATGAACGCGGATATGAAATACCCAGAAACGCTCATCGCCTTGTGCTTTCCGAACTTGTCGCTGACGTAGCCGGAGATTGCGGACATGAGCGCAACCACCACTTCAGAGCATCCTTCAATCAACCCTATGACCACTGCGTCGGCTTTGAGCACGTTCATGAGGAAGAGGGGCATTATGGGGTCTATCATCTCGCTGCTCACTTCCACGAGGAAGCTCGTAACCCCGAAAAAAAGCGTGTTCCTGCTCAGGCCGCCGAAACCTCCTCGCGCGGCGCCGTAACGCGTTTTCGGGGCTCCAACGCCCCCTGAACCCCGGTCAGCCAAAAAGCCCATGAATGCTGTTTTCCGCGAAAGCAGTATAAATCTATTCGGTTGAAATGTGCCTCATGATTGTGCCTGAACATGTGAAATCCGAGTTGAGGGAGCCCCTGGGCGCCCTGATGGATTTCCAGCATTTTCTCTCCATGTACGGAAAAGAGAGAATAGTCGCCGTGGGGGACGCGGTGGTGCTCGCGCTCCTGCGGGCAAAAGCAGAGCCTTTCGTTTCCGTGTACGATTTCTCCACGAGAAGAAGCCCGCTTCCTGAATCAGAAAAGAACGAATTGGCGCGGAAATACCAGAAACCCAGGGTTTGCGAAAACCCGGCAGGGACCATAACTGAATCGCTGGAAGAAAGCGCGAAGCTCGTGCTGAAAACAGGGGGCGCCCTCAAAGTGCATGGGGAAGAGGATTTGGCGGCGCTGGTTTTCATGCGCCTGTGCCCTAATGGTTTAGTCATAATCTACGGACAGCCGGAAAAAGGCGTGGTTGCGATTGAGTGCAATGAAAAATCGAGAAAAAAAGCAGAAGGATTTTTCGAAAGAATGCGGGAGCGCTAGTCGCTTCCCCCTCCTTTGCCCATGAAGAACAGGAGGAGGAACGCTATCACCATGCTCGCGAGGCCCACGCCGACGGATATGGTCCAGTCATCGTCCATGCGGATGCTGCTCCACATGTAATAGACCGCATAGCCGGCTATCGCGGCGGCTATGAACCTGAGCGCGTTGAGCACCTTCTTGGACATTGCTATTCGCCTGATGTTACCTTGGCAACGACAATTACATCCTCAACAGACTTCACGTTCTTGTACATTACGCTTTTCTCCCTGAGCACCCTCTTGGCCTCCTCCTTCGATGAAGGGAGCGGCTCAAGTAGCACGCGGACTACCTCGCCGGTCTCGGTGTCGAGGATGAAATCCTGCGCATTGCCTATGAACTTTCCGCTATCGCTGAATATGTCCATTCCATACATTCTTGAGAGTTTCGTGGTCATCTGATCACCTTGGCTAATCGCCTCACCTCCTATAGGAGGTTTAGTTTTAAAAATGTATTATTTCAAAGCCTGAGCCTTCCGTTGCCTCCGAACTGCTCAAGCGTTATCTTGGTATTGACCCTCTGCACCCCCGGAACCACCGCAATCTCGCCGGTTATGGAATTGAGCATCTCGATGTCCTTGCAGATGACCACCACGATTCCGTCGTATTCCCCAGTGGTCCCATAGGCGTAGTGCACGAAGCTCTGCTTACCTATGTTCTTCATGACCCTGTGCGGGTCCCCCTCCACATCCACCTGGATTATCGCTATTATCCCGTAGCCGAGTTTTTTGTAGTTCAGCACCGGCGCATAGCGCTCTATCACGCCTTCCTCCTCCATCCTCTTCATGCGCTCTATGACCGTGTTGGGGTGCATGCGCACGCGCTTGGCTATCTCGCGGTACGGCATCCTCGCGTTCTCATCCAACAACCGTAAAATGCCCACATCTTTTTCGTCGTATTCGAATCCCATGTTTATACGTTTACACAATAAAATTTTAAAATGCTGTACATTAGCACAGTAGAAAGTGGAAAAGATATATATTAATCACAATAGATTTTAAAGCGGGTGAACAATCCGAGGTGGGAACATGCAAGCCAACAACGAAGCTGTCGAAATGATACAGGAACTGGACAGCACCGTCAGGAGGAAAGAGTTCAGCACCGAAAGGTTGAATCGCGTAATCGAGCTTAGCATCGCGCTGAGGGACAGGCACCTGAAGAAGCTCGAAGACGGGGAAAGGCAGCGGGTGCTCGACATACTGCGGACCGCGAAGGTGCAGGCGCTTTCCCATGATTCCGCGTATACTTACCTGGAACACCTCCAGCTTCTGGAAAAAGACATAGCCGGATGCTGAAGAGCCCTTCACCGGGCCATTTGCGTGTTCGCGGGCCCAAGGCTTATTCTACAGAGGTGTCTGTCCGGAGTTCATTCCTCGCCGTAGGTTTCGAAATAGAAATCCGAAAAGGCGTAGGCCAGCGGGTCCTCGAGAAACAGCTTCTGCACGTCTTCCCCTGAAAGGAGCGAGCCGCTTTCCGGATTGATTATGTGCTGTTCGCCCTTCCACTCGTAGCCCACGTAGATTTTCCTGCTCCTGGCTATGAGCACCTTCGCGGTGGGGGAGCCGAAGGAGCGCAGGAGCGATGCGAGAAGGAGCGCCTGGTCAGTCACGTCCCCTGCCTTGAGCCGGTCCATCGTCTCGAAGTCTATCCAGAAGCTCACCGGGGGCTCCACGTTCTCTATGCCCTTTATGTAGTTGATGCAGTTGCGCACCGCCTTTTCGAAGTCCCTCTCGTATTCGTATGGCTTCAAATCCTCCGAGAGCCGTTCGTTGAGCTTCCGTATGAATTCGTTGTACGGCGATATCCTCTCCCTGAGCTCGGAGACGCTCTTGTGCTCGTTCTGCTCTATGAGTTCCTTGTAACGCGAGATGATGAGCTCGTAAATCCGCGTCCTGGCTTCGCTGGAAGCGCCGTTTTCCATGCTTTTTGTTCTCAGAGACACTTCTTAAACATTTCCATACACAATATTTTCGCAGAAAGATTGCACTAGCCCGTTTTCCCACAGGATGTGGGAGGGCGGCGCGCAAAAGAAGGGCCTAAAATTCCGCTTCGCGGCGTTTTCGGCCGTTTCGGAGTACGTGCAGGGGTCAGCTTAGACTATGAAAGTTACGTTTTACGGCGGAGTGGGGGAGGTGGGCAGGTCCTCCGCGCTCCTCGAGTCAGGGGAAAAAAACCTGCTCCTGGACGCCGGGATAAAGCTCGGCGAGAAAATCGAGCGCCCGCTCATCCCAGAAGAGAAGATAGGGCAGATACGGAACGTAGTGGTGAGCCACGCGCACCTGGACCACTCGGGATTCCTCCCGCACATGTACGCGAGGAGCTTCGCGCGCCCGGAGATTTTTTCCACCAAGCCCACCAGGGATTTGATGGGCGTGCTTCTCGCGGATTACCTAAAGATACAGAAAATCAAGGAGCAGAAGCTCGAGTTCGGCGAGAGCGAAGTCAACGAGCTGATGCAGAAGATAAGGCTCCAGGAGTTCGGGAAGCCTTTCAGGGCAGATTTCAGCATCGCGTTTCTGAACGCGGGCCACATACTCGGGAGCGCGATGACCCTTGTTGAGGAAGACGGGAAAAAATTACTCTACTCAGGGGACATAAGCATGAGGAACACGCGCATTCTCGAGGGCGCCCAGCGCGGCGTGCACGCGGAGACGCTCATAGTGGAAAGCACTTACGGGGGGAAGGATGACGTGCTCCCGAGCGCCAAGGAGTCCATGCTCCGCTTCATCACCAGCATAAATGAAACGCTCAAAGATGGCGGATTCGTGCTCATCCCCTCGTTTGCAGTGGGCAGGGCGCAGGAGATACTCCTCGCATTGGAAGATTACATGCGCTCCGGAGTGCTCACCAAGGTCCCGATTTACATTGACGGGATGATACTGAAGGCGATGCGCATATACCGGCAGAACGTGATTTACGCGAGCGAGTCCATAAAGATGCGCATACTCACCTCTGATGATGATCCTTTCAAGAGCAGGTTCTTCCATGTCCCGCGCACGAAAAACCGCGAGGACGTTTTCAGGGAGCCCGCGATAATAATAACCACGAGCGGGATGCTCCTCGGAGGGCCTGCGCTCATATACCTGGAGCGCATGTGTTCGGACCCGAAGAACAAGCTCATCATAGTGGGCTACCAGGCCCAGGGCACGCTCGGGAGGGAAATCCTCGAAGGGAAGAAGCGGGTCCGCGTGGGGGAGCGCGAAATGGAATTGCGCATGAAGGTGGAAAACATAAGGATTTCAGGCCACGCTGACAGGAACGAGCTGCTCCAGTTCATAAAAGGGGTGAAGGGGCTGAAGAAGGTGTTCCTGGTGCACGGGGAGCACGGAGGCGAACTCAGGGAGGAGCTGGAGATGGATTACGATGTTGTCGTTCCGGCGCTGCTCGAAGAGCACAGCATATAAATATTTAAAAATAGGAACAACGATGTAAGCGCATGAGAAAAATCATCGCTTTGCTGGTGCTTTTGCTTTTTTCAACCTCCTTTTCGCTCAACGTGTCTGCCAACAGGCAGCCCGGGGAGATAATCTTCCTCGTTGACGGGAACCATTACGAAAAATTGAACCTCACGTTCCTGATTTTCGTTGACGGGAAGCAGGTCAACGATGTGGAAAAGAACGAAGTGATGCTTCCCCAGCTGTATTCCGTGAGGCACAACGGCACAGGAGCCTACGGGCTCAGGGTCGTGGATTCAAACGGGGGATCCGCGAGCGCCGAAGTGAACCTCACGCAGGAATCGCAGGCGCAACAGCCCGAGGTCCCGGCCGAACAGCAGAAAAAGGAAGACGAGCAAAGCACGCTTTATGCGATTATTGCAGCGCTCGCGGGCATAATAGTGCTCGCGCTGATTCTGTTAAGGTTTTTAAAGTCTAATAGTGATAATAAATAGGTGAAAGGTGGAAATATGGCCCAAAACACAATCCCTGCATCTCCTTCAGCTACCGTAGTTCCGTTTGTTGAAACATCAAAATCCGAATTGAAATCGTTCCTGGATAAGCTTGGAATCCCGCAAAATCTTAGTAGCGAATTTTGCACAAAAATGAATGTTTCTACTTTAGTGCAATTCCGGGCAAAAATGGAGGAATACTCATTCACAGGCGTGAGCGGCATAAAGAGCATATTCGACAAGAATTTTGACGCTTCAGCAAACCAGATGCACATCGCTGCGCTTGCAGGATGCATGCGCGCTTCCCTTATCCTGAAAGAAAACCTCGCAGGCGTAACGGATTCAAGGGAGCAGGCGAAAATAATAGGGACTGTGATATACAGGCACCTGACAAAGTTTGAGGGCCCGGTCTATATAGAGGGGCAGACGAACAAGCCGAACATCCCATTCGTTGCGATAATGGGCATGGCTGAATTGGGTTTCTCGAAGCTGAAAGAGCAAACCGGTGATCCCAAGTGGTCCAGGCTTCAGGCAGACTATATCGAATTCCTCAAGCCGCATCTGAGAGTGAATACTTCCCTGCAAAAAACCGAGGACAGGGCCAAGTCTGTCTACGATGCTTTAAACACGAACAGGAGCGAGCTTGAATCTTTCTTTCTGGCCACCATGGTGAAGTGCAGGGAAATATCCGAAGACAAGAGCTACTCAACCGACGACCTGAATCGCTTGGCAAAAACGATTGGAACTTGGATCGAAGGCGCTCCAAAAAGGGCCGGGCAATACACCGATGCGCTGAGCGATGAAAGGTTCAAGAAAAAGCTCAGAAGCAAGATGGACGAGCCTGAGGAAATAATGCACCTCCAAAGGTACTTGATTTACTACTTGGGCCAGCAAATAATCTCTTCACCCCTGTCTGTTTCTGAAAAAACAATAACTGCATTCATGGACTCCAACCTCTGGAAATATATTGGGGACAACGCCCTTGCCTACATAGGCTACACCCAGAGTGTATCGGGCAAAAAGCACATAGAAATGATAAGGCTGGCAACAGCCCCGCTTCTGCCCCAGCTCGGATATTTAAGCGACAGCAAAAAACCCGAGGACCAAATCATTTTCAAAACTCTGATGAGGCAGCTCCTGGATTATTCACTAAACAGGAAAATGAGCGACGCGGAAAGAACAGCGAAATTGTCCAAATGGCAGGATGAGGTTCTGGCATCGTACAATTCCCTGCTTCCGCAGGGGCTTCGCCTTAATCTGAGCAATAAGGGTGAAAAGCTGCTGGCCTACCTGTTCCTCCCGGAGCAGTTCGAGCAGGCGACAACAATACACGGTGAAAGATGGAAAGCCAAGCTTGTCGATTCCCTGGGTTCGATTGCCTCGGTTTTCGGAGTGCAGCCGGATTCGGTTCTGCACATGTTCGAAACCGAATCAGCGAGGCAGAGCCAAATCCTCGTCCAGGGGAGCGAATTTTTCAAAAGCCTCGCGCAGAAAGGGTACAAGAAAGAGGAGATATTCTGGGCTGCGTTGGACCTGATTCCAACGCTCAGCGATTTGGCCATCCGATCCAAGCCGGGCGACAATCCGGCAAAAGTGCTCCTGGATTCGCTGTCCAGCTACGTTCCTGACAGAAACACCCTGAAAAAGAGCTTCTCGGAGCTCCCGCGCCAATTGCGAACTTCGGAAACCGAAAGGGAGTACATGGCCCAGGGCGTGAGGAACTACCTGGTCGAAGGACTGAACCGGAAATATGTGGACGCAACTGCATCTGCGATGGCCGACCTGGCTTCCTATCTTGGTCTCCCTCTGGAGAAAGAACTGACTGCGCAGAACGCGGTTTCTGGACTGCTTGCTTCCGAGACTTTCAAGAGCTCCAGGTTGTTCACAATGCTGAAAGCATCCGGCTATAGCGACCAGTCCATAGCCACAGCGGCGTTCCTGGCTCTTTCGAGCCAAACGATACAAACAACGTTCATGAAATATAAAAACGCAGCCCAGATTCTGGACGCCGCAATGCAGAATGTTGATAGCTGGACGTATCTCATGTCCAAAGATGCCGCACGGTTAGTTATTCCATCTACTGCTGCATCCACCATCGTTGGCTCGTTGGAGGAAGGGATAGACAAGGTTCTGAAAGGCACAACCCAAGGAGGGCGCAGGCTAGATTCCACTCTGCAAGCCCAGATGGCCGCTCCGGAAATAATCCGCGAAGAAAATTTGGCTGGGACGGTGCAGTTAAACAGCCGCAAGCTCTGGGATCTTACACCCAACCAGTTGTGCGATGCCCTGTTTTTCGGTGCCGGCGCACTTGATACTCAAATGAAATGCTTCAGGAAGCAGATGAAGGAAGGCACTGTTACGCCTGAAGGAGACATTAAGGCGCAGTACGGAGAGGCTCGCTTCCGCCTGACTTCTGATACAGTGAACGCAGAACAGATGAACCGAGCTCTCGCCTTTTACAGCCGCGAATTGGGAAGCTGGAATTACGATAAAATAACCCGTGCTGTCGACTCTAACCCGGTGTACGCGACTGTTTTCGATGTCGCTAAGGCAAAGGTCGACTTGCTCTTCCCGAATTATGATGCGGAACAGAAGAAGACTGAAATCACAAAATGGTTCGTTGCAGAGTTCGCAAAAATCAACAAGGAGTACAGCGGCGCGGTAGATTTGACCATAGAGCAGATCAATCTGCGATTGACCCAGCCCATCTCAACTCCGATTAGAGGGCCGAGGGGCATCGGCCTGCCGAAGATACCAGAACTTACTCCTGCCATTCTGCGCCAGATGCTGTCCACTCCGGGAAACGGGATGCAGGAATACCTATCTGCCTCCAATCTGACATTTGTCCTGATAAGGGACGGAAAAATAATGGAAACCCTTGGCACAAAGAAAGGGGAAACGTACGCAGTAGGTTCAGATTTAGAATGGAAAAAACTTCGCCCCAGCGATTACATCGCAGTGCTGGATGGCGAGCAAAAGCTGCTTGGCTTCAACACCGGCATAAACTACGCATTGGGCTTCGGCGTGGACAGGAAGCACTGGATTTTCAAGAATGGAGACCAGAAAGTAGTGCTCACAATGTACAATATAACCGCCAAGGGGAACGGCTTTGAAATCAAGCTCACGCCCCAACCGGAGCGCCCGTCCCTTAGGACCAACGTGGTCACAAATGAGGCGCTCAAAACCATTCCTGGAATCGGTCGTGACAAATTGATTCTAAGGGAACAGCAGTGGACAACTCCGCTTTCAATACGCACGCTGCGCGCATCAGCCCCGCTGCCAGTCATATTTCCGCCGATAATGTCCAGCACCGAGTTCAATACCCGCATGAACATAATATATGACCCAAGCGCTTTGCCTAACGAACGGGTAAAAGTAATCAGCCTTGCAAAAGTGCTCACTGCCTGGGGAATCCCAACCCAGGCTGGCGAGGGAGGAAGCACTGCCTTGGAGATAAAGAACCGCCTTATTGAAATGGTTGACAGCAATGTTTTGCCCATGATAAAGGACAAACTGCCCACGCAGATTGGCCAATCACAAACCTTCTTTATCAACGATGCCTTTGGCTCGGTTACCCTAGGCTCCACATCTGCATCCGATTACCTGAAGCTGGTGATAACCAAGACCGAAACCGGATACACCATAGAGAAATTCGGCGTCGAGGGATACGACAAGGGCAATTCCTGGGTATTCAGCGGGATTATCGAATCCAACAAGCTCGTAGTCCAAAAAATACTCGGCTACTCGTTCCTGAGCGCCGAAATCTTCAGGATGGGCTTGCCGGCTGGCTGGTCGATGAGCACATCGCTCAACGTAGGCATACCCATGAAGCTCTCCAAAGTCGGGCCGCTGTGGCTTCCATCCGGAATAGCCAAAGACAGCAAGTTCCTTGTGATGCCCAGCATGCAATTCGAGTCCCCCCGCTATCGGCTTTCCGGGGACTGGACCGGCACGTTCTATGGCGGGTACATATTCGGTTCGCAGGGCACTGTTTTCGGAGGCGCAGATATTCAGCGCAATATCGGAAACAGACTGACGTTCAGCGCAGGTGCAGGAATATCGAACAAAACTCCATCTCCATACATTGGAGTGATGGCCGGCATCACCAACTCAATAGCAGCAGGAGGTGGCCTGATGTTCGACCCGTCCAACGGTTTAGGCGGCTACGGACGCGTAAAAATAAGCCGGGTCGGCTTTACATTATCCCTCGCTTCTCTAGCAATGACCCCGGGCCTCGCCGCGGCGCTGGGATTCACGTACTACAGCGATGAAGGGAAGGCGTATTCGCTGCAGTCCCTGATACCCTCGACGATAGTAAAAGGAATAAAAAATATTAGGGGCAGAAAGAGGAAGTACGGTGCTTGACCATGAACAAAACAACCCTGCTGTTTTCGCTTTTGATTGCTTTTTCCATTGTTTCCGCGGATACGTACCAGCATACGTTCTCCAGCGGAAGGGCGGGCAACAGCAATGACGTCCAGGTGGACCTTACCACCGACCTGCTTTCAGACATTTCTGCAAGCCAGGACCAAACCGAATATTGCGCAGGCAGCGATGCGCAGCTTATCCTTACCCTTCCCCTCCAATGGGGCGGCAACGTATTTTCCGCGGTCTCGTACGTCCCGACGAACACACAGGCCAGCGGGAGCGGCGTGATGGGCTGGAACTACGCAAATTGGCTTTCTTCGAGCAATTACAACAACTATATTTGGTATTACGACAACTGCAAATATGTAAGCGATTGGACGTCCACTTACCGCTGCGTCAACAACTATGCGGGCGCAGATGTCTGCGGCTACCAGGGGGATCCCGCGCCTTGCAACAATAATGTCGTGTCAAGTGCAAGCTATTCGTCTATCCGTTCAATAACCTATAAGCCGAACGGTGCCACCAATATCTATGGAAGAGGGCAGGTAGCCGCATTCTGCAGCGGCCAATTTTCAGCCAACGGCGTGACCGGCAGCATCTCATCTTCCTCCACAACGATAACAGTTCCGATTCCAGCAGACCAGCCTGTAGGAACGTACACATTGCCCGTCTCAGCAACCTATTCGTGCTTCTTTGGAGCCAAAGAGGATATGCTGGTGGACGGCTCCCAGATTTCCGACCAAACGACTCTTTACGACCATTTCTCGCACACAACCACGATTAATATGGGCATTCAGGTTAAGGATTGCTGCACTCAAACCGCAGCACTTTCCATAGACTGCCCGGGTCAAATAACCTTGGACCAGAACCACCAGGCGACTGTTCAGCTTACCCTGAGGAACAATGGAGATGTGCCCATAACTGTTAATCCCATCACAGTGAACGGAGGAACTTTCACTTCGGGCCAGCTCCCAATTACAATAGCTGCCCATGGCTCGGCCACGATAACAGGAACTCTCGCATTTTCAGGTTCAATACCAACTTCAGTAACGTTCACAGCATCAGGAACAGCCACAGTGTGCGGCCAGCAGCGAACAATAACCGCAACCACTTGCCCTGTCAACATTATATGCACTGACCATGCGGCACTTTCCATAGACTGCCCCACAAGCCCCATAGTGCTTGATTCAAACCACCAGGCCAGAGTAACGCTCACGGTGAGGAACACAGGAAACGTTCCCATAACCTTGACTTCAATAACGCTC
>JBAZLI010000018.1 GCA_041650355.1 Candidatus Micrarchaeia archaeon
TGAGCGCGGATGTGTTTTCCAAAATAAGGGCGAAGTACGTGGAGCCGTACACCAGCGTGTACATGCCGGTTTTCATTTTCGCTTCAGTGGTTTCCTTAGCGATTGCGTGCATTTTCACCCTTGTGGGCGAAGGGAGCGCCGGGCGCGCGGCGCGGACGCTCCTGTTGTGCGCATGCGCCTGCTGTGCCGCGCTGGCCGCAATTCTGGTTCTCTGCTGGCTTGCCGCGCCTTCGGCGGTGGAAAGCAGCGTGAGGCAGAATCCTGAAGTGGTTTCAGGGCTCTCCCAGGTCCCGGAGGAATACGCGCAATTCGCGGAAATAGCGGTTTCAGATGCGGCACGCGCAGTGAGCGAATGGGCGAGGGGCATAATCGCGCGCTTCGCGCTCCTTTACTTCGCGGCCGCGCTGGTTTCAGGGGCAGGATGGGCAGCCCTGTTCGGGCTGGCTATGTTCAGAGGGGAAATGGAGGAGCGCGAAAATGAGAGCGGCGCGGCGGAACGGAAGCCTGAGTGACAATCTCACAAAATTTTTCCAATCTGCGAATTGAGTTTTTTTGCTTCTTCCAGAGCTGCTTTTTCAGGTGCGGATTTGCCCTTTTCCCATGCGAACGCGATTGATGAGGAGGCGTTTATCCTGTGAATGTGCGGCCTTTGTTTTATTGCGGCAAGCACGCTTTCCAAATCCCCCCCTTGGGCGCCTATCCCTGGAATCAGGAACGGGATTTGCCCTTTGGTTATTGATGAGATTTTCTTTATGGAATCGCTGGTTGCGCCCACAACCAGGCCGGTTTTCCATTCAAGGGCTTTTTGCGCGACCAGCTCGTAAAGCTGCGGGCTGCCCTTTTCCTGGAAATCGGCTGCGCCTGGATTGCTTGTCCTGCACAGCACGTAAATGGGTTTTCCCTCTCGCAGGAAGGGTTTTATGGAATCCGAGCCCATATACGGGGAAACCGTGAGCGCGTCCGCGTTCCAGAAATCAAAGGCCTCTTTCGCGTACGCCTCGGAGCTTTTCCCTATGTCCCCGCGCTTGGCGTCTAAAATTATCTCCAATTTCCCCTTGTAGCGTTCGATTATTGATTTGAGGGCGTGGAGCCCTTCGAACCCGTATTGCGCGAAATACGCGTAATTGGGCTTTATGGAAACGATTTGATTTTCCGCAAGAAGCAAATCAGCTATCGGGAAATAGTAATTCTCTATCTTCTCCTTCGCGTCCCCGCCTTCGCATTTCATCTTCTCAAGAACCGGGTCGATTCCGAAGCAGAGCAGCGTTCCTTTTTTTCTCCCGTTCAGTTCAAGCGTCTCAAACATATCTGGCACCGTATTGCTTTTGGTATTCCCTGAAAGAGGCGAAAAGCGCGTCGTCCACGTGCATTTTTCCGTTTATCTCGCGGTTGTGCAGGTATTTGAAAACCGAGGATATTTTTTCTATGGCATAGACCTTTACACCGGTGAGCTCCTCAAATTCCTTTATCGCGTTTTTCTCTTTTCCTTTTTCCTCGCGGTCCACTGCGATGAATATTCCCTTGAGCTGGACGTTCGCTGCGGATTTGAGCTTCGCAATCGCTTCCTCTTTCGTCCCTCCGGTGGTCATCACGTCGTCCACCATCACCAGCTTTTGGAGTTCGCGCGGGCCGTCGCCCACAAAGGCGCTCTTGTCCCCGTGCTCCTTCATCTCTTTTCGGTCAAAAAGCCAAGTCTTTTCCATCTTCAGCTTCTTGTGCATGCCGATGCTCACGGAAACCGCGAGCGGGATTCCCTTGTACGCGGGGCCGTAAACCGTGTCGAAATCGTCGCCCAGCTCCTTTTTCATCTTCTGCGCGAAAAATACCCCTAGCTCGTAGCTGGTTTTTCCGGAATTGAGCATGCCCATGTTGATGAAGTAGGGGCTTTTTCTCCCGCTTTTCAATGTGAAATCCCCGAATTTCAGGACATCGTTCTTAACCAGGAATTCTATGAATTTTCTGTTCATTTTTTCACCACTGGATTTGCAATCAGGAATATTAAACGTCGCGCCGGCTTTTATTGGTTTTCCTTCCGCCCAAAAAACGCGGCAGGCGGTTTTCCCGCGTTCCTTTTTCCCTGGATTCATGCCTCCAGCTTACGCCTTTTTCCGCAGCTTCCTGCAGCATTCTCCCTACGCTTTCCGAATTCAGTTCACCAAGGCCGAGCGCCTTTTTCACGCTCTCTTCAACCTTGCGCCCGTGCGAACTCAATCCGGTAAAATTCAGCCAGGCCTGTATGCAGCTCTGCTTCCTTACTCGCGCCCAATCCTCGTCGCCAACTTTGTCGAATATGCGCAGTGAAGACAGGTAGTTGAGATGGTCTTCTGTTTTTATAGGCACGCGGGAAACAGGATAAACCGCCTGCTCCAAACGTGAGAGCATGTCTTCGTGGGACATCGCATGGTCTAATCCGAGAAATTCAAGCATCGAGTTGCGGGGTTTCGCGAATTCCCTCTCCTGGAGCCATTCTTCCACGAGCGCGCGGGCTTCAGAGCGGGGGAATATGCGGAGGGATTTAATGTAAATCAGGTGCTGTTTCACATCAGTTTCAAGTTGTTCTCCAGGCATCGCACCACTATTTAGTCCTGAGCTTCGCGCCTTCGCGCACTGCCTTCACCATTTCCCTGACTTTCTGCACGCTCGCACTCTCCTCGAACGCCGTGCCGACCTGTATTATGTCCGCGCCGGACTTGAGCACGTTTTTCGCCTGCTCAGGGGTTTTTATCCCGCCTGCGACAACGTACGGAACCTCAAGGACCGAGGAAACGGCTTTCACCATCTCAAGGGGGATGTGGCCTGAAGCCGGATTGCTTCCTGCATCGGTGATTATGAATCTGAAGCCCATGTATTGCGCCCCGAGCGCCATCGCGGCCGCGAGTTTTGGCTTATCCCTGGGAATGAGGTTTGCCTCCCCAACCCAGCCCACTGTGCCTCCGGGCTCCACCACGATGTATCCTACTGGGAGCGGCTCTATACCGTATTGCTTAACGGTAGGGGCAGCGAGCATCTGCGCGCGCGTAATCCAATACGTGTTTTTGGAGTTGAGCATGGACATGAAGTAGAGCGCGTCCGCGTATTTCGTCACGGTGCCTATGTTGCCCGGGAAAAGCACGACTGGAACGTTCACATCCTCCTTTATCCTTTTCGTGACCGTATCAAGAAGCTCGCCCTGCACCCCGGTGCTTCCGCCAACCAGGATTATGTCCGCGCCGCCTTCGTTTGCATTTTTTGCGGATTTCACCGCTGAATCCAAATCCTTGTAATCCAGCGGGTCTATCACGGCGAACAAAAGGCCTTTCTTCCGCCCAAGCTCGTCGCATATGTATTTCTCTATTTTTCCCATGAGCAAACAATCCATTTTCCCACCCTGTCCTAGAAGAGGTTCGAAAAAAGGTAATAAATACCTACCGCTGCCGGGATTCGCGCATCAAGTCAATTACGCGTTTCGCAAGTTCCATGCCATATCCCTGCTTTTGCATGGAAAGGAGCGCATTTCTGGCCTTCAGGACCACTGTATTTGAAGGGTCGAAAGTGGCTTTGGCCAACGAAGCAACTGCGGACTGGAGGTCGCTCCGCTTCGGCAATTCGGCAAGCTCGCACAGAATCTCAATCGAGCGCAGGCGAACTTTCTCCGAAGGGTCGTTTCTGAGCGCGGCGGATAAAAGCGAAATCTCGAACGGCACTTCCTTCTGCCTGAGACGCCTGCGTAGCGTCTTTATGGACTGCAGGCGGATTTCCTCCGTAGGGACGTCCTTAGATAAACACGAAATGGCCAATGGCACTTCCTTCTGCTTGAGAAGCCCGTACAAAATCTCGGCTGAAAAGAGACGGATTTTTTTTACGGGGTCGTTTCTGAGCGCGGCAGACAACAGCGAAATCGCAAACGGCACTTCTACCCAGTTAAGAAACCAGCAGAGTCCATTGAGGGCGCCGGCGTGCACTTCTACATCTTTGGCTGTAAGTCCAGCCGCTAAATATTTGAGCGCATTGGGGTCTATTTTTCTCTTTTGGCGAATGATTTCAGAAAGCGGAACGTCCTCAATTTTGTTGCGGCCAGAATGCCCCATCGGATGACCGCGAACCAGGGATCTTTGCTTCAGCGTGCCGCCAGCTATTCTTGGGTTATTGAGGCATGACCGGCACAATTCTAGTACCTCTTTCTCTGGGAGGGGCGGCTTTTCGCTGGGGCCGACACGGAAATTTTCTACCTTTGGCTCTGTGAGGGGTGGTTTTTTACTGGGACTTTTAGGGATTGGCGTGAGCGAAACGCGGAACTTGGACCTTTCCTTCGTTTTCGGAGTTCGCGCTGTTACTGGCCCCGGAGCTGGCGCTACAACTGGTTTCATGGTTAATAGTATGTGCGCCGAGGAATAAAAATGTTTACTTTTTCACATTTTCTACAACTTAGAGCAGGCCCGAGGATTTCGCCAGCTCTTTTATCCCTTCTTCGAGCGGACGCGGTTCGAAGCCCAGCTCTTTTTTCGCTTTGGAGCAGTTGAAAAGGCGGGGCTTGGCCAGGATGTTCACGTGCTCCGGAGTGATGATGGGTTTCCTTCCGGAGAGCGAGGCGCGCATTTCCTCCAGCTTCGCGAAAAGCAGCGCCAGGGAAAGCGGGATTCTCCTTTTTGGAGGCGGAACGCGCAGGATTTTCGCCGCTATTTCATATATGCGCTCCTGCGGGACGCTTTCGCCCGCGAGCACGTAAACCCCTGGTTTTGCGGAAATGGAAGCGGCTACCGCCTTTGCGACGTCTTCGACGTGCACGAACGAAACCGGGTTTATCCCTTCTCCGATTACGAACATCCTGCCCTTTTTCACCATCTTAAGTATGCGCGCGTAATCCTCGTATTGCGGGCCGTACATAGTCCCTATCCGCAGGGAGATTGAATTGCTGCGCCCCATCACCATTTTCTCGGCTTCGTGCTTGGTTTTGGCGTATGGGGTGTCCGGGTTCGGGACGGTGCTCTCGTCGGTCCGCCCAAGGAGGTCCTTCCCGTAGACTGAAATAGAGGAAGCGTATACCACTTTTGTTTTTTTGGGGAGCGCTGAGAGGATTCTTTTGGTGAGCAGGACGTTGCTCTCGTAAAGCTCCTTCCTGCTTTGGAAATTCATGGAGCCCGCGAGATGGATGAGCACGTCGCAGTCTGAGAGCGCGGACCTCAGGCTTTCAGAATTCTCGAAATCCACTGCCAATTCCTTGGGGAACTGCGTCCCGGTCGGTTTTCTGACAAGCGCTGTGGCTTCGGGCAACAGCAGTGATACTTCCTGGCCGAGCTTTCCGCTCGCGCCGGTTATCATTATGCGCATGAAATTATAGGTGCGGGAAGGATTAAAAAGGGTTAAAAATATAGTTGTATAAAGAATATTAGTGTGTTGTGATTTCGGGTGGTATCATGGTTAAAATCAGGGTCATTCTGCAGCTTGGTAAGACACGCTCCCTTACGCCTGACGAGCAACGGAAAAAGAGGTATGCTAAATCAGCCAAACAATTCGAAAGGTTGAAGGAACGGGCGGACGAATTGCCTGAAAAATTCAAAGGTCAACGGAACAACACGAGTGCGCAGTATGAAAACTATTGCAAAAACGTAACAGCACTATGCAGAACCGCAGCAACGAATGGTTTGATTCCTACGGAAGCGGAATCACTTTCCAGGCTGGTGGAGGAAGGAAATAAGATGAACGCGCTTGCCAATAGAAAGCTGCTCTTGGACCGCATTTCCCAATGGGCGGTGGGAGTTACGGGCCTGGCTGTAGCCGGCGCGATGCTTTTCCCCAAGGCAGTTGATGCGTACATGGGAACCAATTTTTCAGAGTTGCTTGCATCCGGGAGCGCAGAGCTTATGGTGCTGAAAGGGGCCGCCATAGCCGCGGAAATATATTGTTTGTGCAAATTCCTCAGCCCGCTCCAGAGGCTTGTGCGCGGGGTTTCCGCAGGGCTGGAAAAGCTTGAGGCGACGCTCAAGAATCAAGGCAAGGATTAAAACTTTAATCCGAGCAAGCTGGGCATGGCAGAATTCACGGTCACACCATGGGACGTCAGCGGCGCGATTGATTACGACAAGCTGATTCAGCAATTCGGGACGAAGAGAATAGACGGGGCGCTCAGGAAGAGGCTGGAAAGCGACGCTGGCGAACTTCATCCGATGCTGGAACGGGACTATTTTTTCTCGCACCGGGACCTGGATTTGGTGCTCAACGATTACGGAAAGAAGAAGGGCTTTTTCCTCTATACTGGCAGGGGGCCGAGCGGGCCGATGCACATCGGGCACCTCATCCCGCTCGTGTTCACGAAATGGCTCCAGGACAGGTTCGGAGTCAATTTGTATATCGAGATTACGGATGACGAGAAGTTCCTGGTGAAGCAGGAAATGAAATGGGAGGACACGCAGAGATACTCGCTGGAGAACATAATTGACATAATCGCCGTAGGACTGGACCCGGGAAAAACTTTCATTTTCAAGGATTCCGAATACATCAAAAATGTTTATCCGCTGCTGCTGAAAGTCGCGAAGAAAACCACGTTCAGCACCGCGCGCGCGGTCTTCGGGTTCAACGAGTCCACCAACATCGGGATAAGCTTTTATCCTGCTTACCAGGTGGTGCCCACGTTCTTCGAGAAAAAGAGATGCCTCATTCCGGCCGCGATAGACCAGGACCCGTATTGGAGGATACAGAGGGATGTGGCGGAGGGCTTGGGGTATTACAAGACTGCGGCGATACACAGCAAGTTCCTTCCTCCGCTCACTGGAGTGGAGGGGAAGATGAGTTCGAGCGTCGCTGATACCGCGATATGGCTTTCAGACGACGGGAAAACAGTGAAGAGCAAGATAAACAAATACGCGTTTTCAGGAGGGAAGGCGAACGTGGAGGAGCACAGGAAGCTGGGCGGGAACCCGGACATAGACGTTTCGTTCCAGTGGCTGAGCATATTCTTCGAGCCGGACGGCGCGAAGCTGAAAAAAATCAGGGAGGATTACGTTTCGGGGAAGATGCTGAGCGGGGAGATGAAGCAGATTCTGATTGAGAAAATAGACAGATTCCTTGTTTCGCACCGCGAGAAGCGGGAAAGGGCGAAGGAGCTCGTGCGCGAGTTCATGTACGACGGGAAATTGGCAAAGGAGATGTGGAAAAAGCAGTTCTAATTATTGAATAGATTTGGGGGGTAGCCAGCTCACTAGGCAAACAAAGATTTGATTTCTACGCGAAACGGGCACGAAACAGCAAGAGCAAATCCCTTGGATTTGACGGCTAGCGCGAGTGCAGCTTGCCTGCACCGCGCTACTGGTTTGGGCATGTGACGCGAGAGGGGTTTTTAAGGGGAAGCGAATTTCGGAATTTACCCCTTAAATGAGATGTGGAAAAAGCAGTTTTGAAAATCAGAACTGGGACTTGGGTTTTTTCTCCTTCACGCCCGTCATGTCCAGCGAAATTCCACCCTCATTTATCTCCAGAGGGACGATTCGGCTCATGTGCGGGACCCCTTTCATCTTCAGCACTTCAAGGGCGCGCTTCCTGCTCCCGGTATCGTCGTAAAGGTAGTACATGTGCATCCAGCCGTCGCTCAGGCTCTCTATTCCGTATTTCGTGCGGGGGAGCACGTCCTGCGTTGTTGCTGGCGTGTCCTCGGAAACTATGAGCGTGGTGGTGCCCCATTTCCTCAGGTTGGCTATCAGCTTGAGGAAACCCTTCTTTCTCTCGTCGTCGTTCTGGAACAGGAGCGCTATGGGCATCACGGAGTCTATCACCGCGCGCTCTATGTCCATCGTGGACACGAGCTCCTCTATGGCGCTGTTGCTGAACAGGAACTGGTCCACCTCTTCTATCGGGTAATCCAGGAAAAGCAGCTTCTTCTCGCCTTCGAGCTTGGAGATGTTCCACCTGTAGCTGGACATGTTCGAGTAGGTGGAGCTTTTGGTTTCCTCGAGCGCTATGTATATCCCGGGCTCGCTGAATTTTTCCGCCCCGTTTATAAGGAACTGCATCGCCAACGTGCTTTTTCCGCAGCCGGTCGGGCCTGAAAGAGTGGTTATGGAGCCTTTTGTGAAACCTCCCTCGAGCATGCTGTCGAGCCCTTCTATCCCAGATTTCACGACTTCCCTTTTCATGCGCTCACCCTTCCAGCACCTTCTTGCTGAGTTCCATCCTGTTCTGGACTTGCTTCCTGAACTGCAGGAGCTGTTCGCCCTTGTAGACCTTCTCGAGTATGAGCTTCTTGAGCTCGTAGTTGTTGAGCGAGATTCCCATCAGGAGGTCGTGGGCCTGATCTACCGTGAGCTTTATTTCATCGGGCCTTTTGAGCTCCACCGAGAAAGGGGCGTGGTTGCCGCAAATCTTCGCGAGTGAGGCGAGGCTCCTTGTGAGCACCTTCACCTCCACCGGGCAGGAGAAAAGCCCCTCGTTCTCAATGGGCTCCTCTATCTCGCCCATCGCATAAACGACTCCCGGAGTTTCGAGTATCTTCTGCACGAGCGCCGCGCCGAGCTGCTGCAAACCGTCCTTGCTCTGTGCGCTCATGTCGAAGTAGAGCACCGCGAGGAGGCCGCCCTTGGATATTGTTTCCTTAGTGAGCTTGTCAATGTCCACCATGCATTCACCCTGTAATGTTCATCGCTTCCATGAAATCGCACACACTGCCGTTCGTTTCGAATATTTCGGGCCCGAAAGTTCCGGGAGCGCAACTCCTTAGCTCGGGCATCCCGAAGCCAGGCAGCGCGGCTGAATTATTTTCGTAGTTCTGGCTTTTAAACGCACTGGTGTTTATGTAGAGCCAGGCGCAGCTGCTAGAGAAAGCAGTTCCGGAAACATAGTAATCGCTTCCCCTTACTATCGTCACTATGGTTTTGTTGAGCTCCGGGCTGAAATAGTCGCTGCGCACGTTCGCGCCGTCCATCCATATCTGTATTTCAGAGTTGTTCGCGCTCATGTTGCACGAAAGCGGGCCTGGTGAAGCCTGGGGCGGGGTGTTTTGCGCTGTGTTGTCCGGAATAGGAGGGAGGAACCCGGTCTCGTTCAGGGGCGTAGGCCGGAGGTCGAAACAGCCGGAAAAAATGAGGAATGCGAGAATCAACGGGATAGCGTATCTCATGAAATCAACGGAAGTATGCCAAACTGCCTGCATCCTGCACCTAGCTCCCAAGGGCAATCCGCCATCAGCGGCAGTTGACATTTTTGGAATTCATATCCCGAAACTTCATCTGGTATACGGGGATTGAATTCCAAATGTTTTAAATAGGTAAAGCTTATATTGATTTAGCGGCATAAAATATGTTAGTAAATGTGTTTATGCGTGGCTAAATTGCCCATGCATCCGGTGAAATCATGTCCCCCACCCAAACCGTAAGAACTCCGAAAGGAAGTACGTACGAGCAGGATATCATAGGAGAAAGCGAACTCGCGTACAGCATGAGGAACCTGCAGAAAGTTCTTGAGAAACCGGATGGGAAGAACAAATACGGATGGGACGAACTGGCGAAGCTCTTGCAGGGCAAGGACTACAAATTCGCAAATGGGGAGGTAAAATACGTTTTGGACCAGGTCGAGCTGATGCTCAAGCTCTGGGGCGCTGGAACGTACGGGAAGAAAATCGTAACTGGGATAGCGAAAAAATGCCTGGGAAACGATACTTTGGATAATATCGGGACTTATGTGGCCGGCACCACGGTTGAACTAGGAGGCGGAAAAAAAGCGAACATAACCGCCACCAACCCAGTGGCCCTGTGGATTAATGAATACCGCTCGATGCATCCTTTTTCAAGGCCTAGAGAGGAGGCCAAACCTGAAAGCAAAACTGCGGATGTTGTGCCTGCACGGGTAGACTCCGAACCGTTGAAATTCGAAAAACCAACCCCAGAGGGGACCGAGGAGCCTAGGGAGCCAGCCACGCGGGGTTTTCTGCAGACGAAAACGGAACGCGCGAAGTGGAGCGAGGCGCTGAAGAAGGGAAAACCGGAGGAAATGGGCTTCAGGGCAAACCTAAAGGCAGTTAAAGTTCCGGTTTTTGACATGGAAAAGGCCCCGGAGGTGAAACTGCCGAAGCTTGAGGAAGAGAAATTCTATTTCGACATGGACGCGGTCAGGAAGGCGAAGGAAAAACCGCCGTTCATTTCCGGGAAGAAGAAGGAGCCTTTGCCCTATTTCTACTTGACTCAGACCAACGAAGGAAAGAGCGCGAATGCTGAAACCGCTGCGAGGCCGAAACCAGTGGAAATCCAAGAGGCGGACTTGGAGGAAATGCCGAAAGCGAAAACAAAACCCGAGTTTTTGGGCGGCGCTAAAACTGCGGAGAAAACTGAAACTCCTGCGCAGGCAACTGTGCAGAAGGCCGCGGAGCAGCCTGCGCAATCTCCAGCCCAGGTGAGGAACACGCTTGAAGGCAGCGCGGCCGAGGATGCGCTCGCACCACTCGAAGACTTCGGACTCAATGTTGAAGGGATTCCGGAAATCAGCACACGATTGGGCGAGATTGCGAAAAAGATGCTCAACGCGCTGATAGGAATGAAAGATGAGGAATTGAAAGCTGAGGGAACGAGAGGGTTCTTGAATTATTTCAACAAACTGCCGGCCGAGAAGAGGGCGAAGGTGCTCGAGAATCTGGACATTCTCGTCAATGACGTGTATCTGTCGGAGGGAAGCATCCAGAATTACATAAGGAATTTCGATAACGATAAAAAAGCGTACATCGAGGCGGTTATCGAATAATAGAAGGTGGATTTTATGGTGAATGTTACGAAAAAGGCTGAAACGACTGGAACAACCGTGACTAATGCACAGCTAAGGGAAGTCCTAGAGCCGGTGAGGCAGGCGCTCGTGAAAGGGGAAAACAAAGAGGTCGTGAACGCGAAAATAGATGCCGCTATGGCGAATCTCGACCGGCTCACGGTGAGCGCGGCACAAGAGGACCGGATAAACCTCGTGAATGTCAAGAGGCTGCTGCTCACTGCGGTAAATGTTGAAACGTTCGGGGCGCAGCAGAAATTGGAAATTTTCGACGTGCTATTCAGGGAGTACTTTGAAGATGCGAAGTTCAGGAAGTCCGAGACTGCAAACGAAACCGAGATGCAGCAGCTCAGGTACGCGTTCCTGTGCCTTGATAAATTGATGATACCGCAGAACACGCAGGCCGCAGGTGAACTCGCCAAGTATTTCGCTGGCGCAGATACTGAAGAGAAAATGCGCGCGAAGCTGCAAAATTTGGGGTTCAAGCTCACCGCTTCGTATTATGCGGCGAGCATTTTCGGAAGCCTGAAGACATACGGCGGAGGGCTGGAGAACGTTCCGAAGGACGACGCTTTCCTCTATATGATGAACAACCTGTCGAGCGTTCCGTTTGAGGACATGCGGAAGGCGATGGAGCTTGCGGAACAGATGAGCTCTGCGTACAGGACAGATGATACGCAGAAGGTCGTGAAGCTAATGGATGATTATGTTGGGACCGGGCCGGCGAAAAAGGCCATGCTGAGCTTCGTGATTGCCCGAAGGTACGGGGATGTCGGGGCTATCGCGGAAAAGATGGGCGTGATAAGCAGGCAGAAACGCGAGAGTAGGCAATATGAAGGCAATGGAAAAGAGTATGAATTATACAAGGAAATGATCGTGGGGGAAAAGGGCATAACTTCTAAGTCTAATGAAGCATATGCTAAGAACCTGGAGGAATACATTGGCGTGAGGACTGCCGGGAAGGCCAGGAGCGAGAATCTGAGCGGGCTGGACTCGCTGGACGTTTTCGGGAGGTACGCTTTCCTGATAAAGACGTATCCGAACATGGTGCGGCTGATGGGCGACGTGACGCCTTTCAAGGAGTACATAAGAACCAAGGGCACCACTACACAGCTCGAGTTCACGCTTTACTGGGACCTACTTCCATCCATACTGCCTTCCAATACTGACTGGAAAAAGATAACCGACACGGTTTCCCTTGTGAGCTTCTGGGGCGACAATTTCGTGAGGGACGCGGGATGGAACAGGGAACGCAAGCTCGCAATGCAGGGGGAAAAGATGCTGAGCGCGGTGGAGCACGCGAACAACATGTTCCTCGCGAGGATGATAAGGGCCACGCTGAAGAATCCGGAGAGGACCGAGACTTCCAGGCGGCCGAATCAATATGAGGATTACATAAAGCCCGAGGATTTCGACCAGTACACGCCGGTGGAGATAACCGAGCGGGAGATAAAGCAGTTCCTGACTCTGTGGCCCCCTACGCTGGTGAATGACTGGAGAAAGATGCTTGACATCGAGGGAGTGAAAAATCCTGGAGCCGAGGAGCTGGTCATGTGGTTCAGGCGCCTGATGGCCAAGAACGAGCTGAGCAGGATGCAGATGCAGAGGCCGAGCATATCGCTTGGAATTGCCCTGGACCTGGGGTTGTTCCAGATGTTCCTGGACAGATTGAACGTTTACGAAGCCATACCGAGCGAGATGTACAGGTACGCGCTCAACGGCCACGGGACATACACGCGCGTGCACCAGTCCGGGAGCGATGCGACGATGAGCGGGGACGCGTACCTGGAATGGACTGAATGGGGGCCCACTGCGAGGAAAGCTTATTGGATGTCCATGAGCGGGCTCGGTTCCGAGACCAGGTTCACTGGCGGCGCGTCCGGAAGCGGGATATACAAGTTCGGAAGGAACAACGAGTACGAGCTTGTTGGCTCGGCAAGCACCGAGGGCTTCAAGTACATAAAAGGCTATTTCGATTCCAAGGTCGGGGATGTGGAGCAGTTCGCGTGCCTGGAGCTCAACGAGGAAACGAACAAGTACGGAGTCACGTTGTGGCAGAGGAAAGGAAACAAATACGTGCGGATGGAATTCGACAGGCAGATGGAGCAGGAGCTGGGCGCGATGAGCCCGGAGCGGGTGTACCAGATTTTCGGCGCGTACCTGGACAACAAAATTGATTCTAGGCTGTTGTTCAGCGGCGGGAACGTGAAGGGGCTCGTAATCGGGTACAAGATGGACAGTGTGGGACTCGCGGCACTCAAGAGCCGGAACCAATACGCGGCTGTGGCCGCATATTCCAGCGGATACAACCTTGGAGCCAGGGCGTACCTGGACAAGGAAGGCGCGAAGCAGCTCGGGCTTCTCGTGGAGGCAACGAACATGAGGCTCAGCGCGGGCGCAGGAAAGGACGCGCAGGGAAAGGGAGTTTACGCAGTGGATTACAGGCAGAGGTTCGGGGGGAAAACTTCAATTTCCGCTATGGGCGTGAAGCATCTGGATACGTTGCTCGCGGGCGGGATAGATTCCGGGAATGCGTACATGCTTCTGGATTACATAAAGAGGCACGGAGGCGAGCAGGAAGGGCGCGTGATAGCCGGATTCAAGACCAGCGGCGGAATGCAGGGGGACGTCGCGTGGTTCAGCAGGGCCCAGAATGCGAATTTCCTCTACATGGACGAGTATCTTGTAACTTACAACGAACTACTCACCAGGAGGAACGAGCTCGTTACCAGGAAGGGAAGGAACACCTACGAAGTCGAGAACGACCTCAGGTCCATCAACTACGCCATAGACCAATTGCAGACGGTGACGGACAAGAAATTCAGGGGGGCGATGAGGCTCATAATGCCCAAGAAAGACGGGACTTGGGAGATTGACGCGGTGAGCGGCGCTTCCACCATGATGAGCGTGATAGCGAAGGGGCCGGAC
>JBAZLI010000019.1 GCA_041650355.1 Candidatus Micrarchaeia archaeon
TGCAGGAGAACCAGGCAGCCGGCTCCTTGGATATGCTGAAACCGCGCCGTATGTGAGGGAAGCACGATCAGCCGGCATATCGTCCATATGCTTGGAGCTTTGCCCCCCTAAATCTGCTGAAGATACCCGAGAATTGATTGCACGAATGAAAGATGATGGCGCAACTGCCGCACAATTCAACATTGAGATGTACGACCAGGAGGCAAGATTGAAGTATATGCCTTTCAAAGGCACGATTCCAGCAGAAAGTTATCTTATGGCAATAGAAGAAGGCGCCAAAACGTTCGGCCCCGGAAAAGTGAGCAGCGTCCTCCTTCTGGGGTTTGAGGGGAAAGAGGATGTGGTGAGAGGCGCAAATGCAATCCTGGCTGTTGGTGGAATACCAAGCATCGAAAGCTTTAGGATGGTTCCTGGCATTGAAATCACCCGAGCGCCGGTGGAATTTTCGGTCGAACAGGTTGTGGGGATTGTTTCCGAAGTTACTGAAATGATTGTCAGGAAATTCGGAAGGGAGGTATCTGAGATTGCCGAGGGCTGCATGCGCTGTCGAGGCTGTCCTTTGGTGTTCGATATGATATAAAAATACTGCTGCGGGAATTGGAATTATGTCAGAAAAGCTTACGCTCAAGGGGATGCGGGATTACCTGCCCGAGGAGATGATGCTCAGGGAAATGGTAGTGGACACTATAACCAAAGTGTTCAGGCTCTACGGGTACAGGCCGCTCGAAACCCCTGCGATAGAGTACATGAGCACGCTAAAGGCGAAGAGCGGGGACGAGATTGCAGGGCAGATATTCAAGCTCGAGGGCGAGGAGGCCGGGTTGCGGTTCGATTTGACAGTTCCGCTAGCGCGCGTGGCTGCGAACAATGCTCTCCCCAAGCCTTTCAAGAGGTATTGCATCTCCAAAGTGTGGAGGAAGGAGGAGCCGCAGAAGGGAAGGATGCGCGAGTTCTGGCAGGCGGATGTTGACGTAGTCGGGTCGAAAAGCATGCGCTCGGAAGCCGAATTGATAAAAGTGGCGAACGACGCGCTCATGGCGCTGGGATTCAAGAAGCCGCTTTTTCTGCTGAACAACAGGAAGATACTGGACGCGCTGGCCGCCAAGCTGGGTTTTGCAGACGAGAAGGAAACCGTGTTCAGGCTCCTGGACAAGATGGACAAGATTGGGATTGAGAGGGTGAGGGCGGATTTGGGCGGGATTCTTGGGAAAAAGAATTGCGATGGGCTTTTCAGCGTGCTTGCAATTGAAGGGAGCAACGAGGAGAAGCTGGGGAAAGCAGGGGAAATAAGCCCGGAAGGGGCGAAGGAACTGCGCGAAATAGTTGAGAACTGTCCCGGGCTTGAAGTGAAAGTGGATTTCTTCCTTGTGCGCGGGCTCGGATATTACACCGGCCCGGTATTCGAGGTAAAATTAAGCGACGACATAGGGAGCGTCGGGGGGGGCGGAAGATACGACAACCTGCTGGGATTGTACGGGCAAGGGGATTGCGCCACAGGGATAAGCCTGGGGATAGAGAGGTTGCTCTACTTGTTGAAGGACAAGGCCGGGGAAAAGAATGGGAAAACGTACACCAGGATTTTTGTCGCTTCCGTGAAGGGCTGCTGCGGGTACGCGGAAGAAGTGGCTCAAATGTTCAGGAAAGCTGGTGTGGAGACGGAAACGGATTTGAACGAGCGCGCGCTTGGAAAGCAGTTTGACTATGCGAATTCGCTCGGGATAAAATACGTTGCGGTCGTTGGCGAGAAGGAGAAGCAGGCGAAAAAAATAACCTTGAGGGACATGGAAAGCGGCGCTGAGGAAATGATGGATGTTGGGAAAGCCATGGAGAAGGTGCTGGATTGAGCGAATACAGGGCTCCGGACAGCATCCTGGTTGCAGGAGCCGAACATGCCGGGAAGATAGGGAAGCGCATTTATCCGATAGTGCCCATAGCGATAACCGTGCTGTTCGCGCTGCTGTTCGTATCCGTCATGCGCTCCAGCATTTTCGGCCAGGTCGATGAAGAGAAGCACCTCTTTTTCGAGATAAGCTTTCTGCTCCTGCTCGCGATGATGGCCGAGGTCGCTGTTGTGTATCTCAAGCAGCCCTCGGTGGTCCTTCTGCTGATCATAGGGGTGCTGATAAGCCCGAGCTTCCTGGGGGTGCTCTGGCCCGCGCTCTCCGGAGCCGTTCCTGTCCTTCCCCAGGAAGCGCCGAACTTCATAAGTGATGAGAAACTAATACAGATTTTCGGCCAGCTCGGGGCGATATTCATACTTTTGAGGGTCGGGCTCCACGTGAAGTTCGGCAGGATATTCAATCTTGAGAACGCGCTTGTCGCCCTCCTGGGAGTCGTGGTTCCGTTCATTGCAGGATACGGGTACGCGGTCTTTTTCGGGGGCGGGACTGTTTACGCGCTCTTCCTGGGCGCGGCATTCACTGCCACAAGCGTGGGCATCACTGTGGCGCTGCTCAGGGACTTCGGGCTGATAAAAACCCGCTTCGCAGAGGTCATCCTGGGAGCCGCGATAATAGACGATATTTTGGGATTGCTCGTGCTTTCATTTGTTTCAGTGCTCTCGTCCGGAAGCACGGAGTTCGGGGCGATGGTCCCGATATTGATGAACACTGCGGTCTTTCTCGTAGGGGGCGTGCTGGCAGGAGCGTATTTCGTAAGGGAGTTCATAGACAGAAACGAGATGGACTACAAAGGCCTGCTCGTGGTGCTCTCGTTCGCTTTCGTATACTCTTATCTGGCCGAATATATCGGGCTTTCGAGCATAGTGGGCGCTTTCCTCGCGGGCATACTGCTCAACGGCAGCAGGCACCTTGCCCGGATAGAGGAAAAAACAGAAGTGCTGGAACTGGTGTTTGCCCCCATATTCTTCATCTCGCTCGGAATGCTCGTGGATGTGCAGGCGATATGGAATTTCCTGGTCCCGATATTGATTATTACCGCGCTTGCGATAATCAGCAAGGTGGCCGGATGCGGCTTGGGCTCGCTGCTGATTAAGCTCGGGCCCAGGGAAAGCGCAGTAGTGGGCATAGGGATGGCCCCGCGGGGCGAAGTTGCGCTCATAGTCGGGCTGATAGGGCTCACCAAAGGGGTTCTGGACGCAGAGCAGTACACCATAATCGCTTCCATGGCCTTCCTGACCGCGTTCCTCATGCCCTTCCTGATGCAGCCGGTCCTTTCGTCCCTGAAGGTGAAAGAATGATAGCTGGAATAAGGCTCATAATAAGGGACAAGACCGCTTTCTCCGAGGAAGAGGGGGTGAGGAGGCGGCTCGGAAGGCCGATGGACCTGCTCGGAAGCATTCCCAAGAGCGTAAAACTCATCCATGTGCTGGACTTGAACGCGAAAAACGGGAACATGACCAATTTCGATTTGTACGACCATATGATGTACAAGTTCAATGTGGAGATTGAAAGCGCTCCTGAGCCTGCATTGCTCAGAAAGCTTTTCGCATTCGGCGCGAGGGCCGTAGTGGAGCTGCCGTTCGGAAAGAGGCTGGAGGAATTCGAGGGAAGCAGGCTGCTGGCCGGAAAAACAGACGGAAAGGAAACTGATGAATTCGTGCAGGACTATTACGTGGAAACAGAGAATTTGGAGATGGTTGCAAGATTGGCCAGGAGCAGGAAGAGGATTTTCGTGCATTCCGAAAAGCTGGAGGATTCGGAGCTTGAGAAAGCCGGCGCTTTTGCAGCAATAAGGAATTTTCGCATTAGGGTGTGAGCGGAATTTCCGTCCAGAATCCATGTTCAGGCAGCGCGCACTGGGGGGATTTTACTGTTTTCTTCGAGCAGGCGGATTATTTCTTCGTTCGGCTCTGATTTGGATTTAGCGATGTCCAGCGCGGTGCGGCGTTTCTTGTCTTTCAGTCGCGGATTCGCACGGTGCCCGAGAAGCAGTTTCACGATTCCCGGATTTTCTGATTCCACTGCCCAAAAAAGCGCGGTCTGGCCTTCCGAATCCCGAATGTCCAGGTCGGTTTTCCATTTCTTTTCCAGAAGTGCTTTCACGGTTTCCTCGCACCCGAAGAAGGAGGCCCACATGAGCGCGGTCTGCCTGGATTTGTTCCTTGCATTAGGCTTCGCACCGGCTTCGAGAAGGGTTTTTACCACCCGGGCGTCTGCATCCTGGGCTGCATGCACGAGCGGAGTATCGCGGTTTTTGTCGCGCGCGTTCACGTTCGCATCCAGTTTTATCATGGCCTGGACCAACTGGTCTTTTCCCTCTCCGAGCACCAGCATGAGCGGAGTCCTGCCTTTCTTGTCTTTTGAGTTCACGTCCGCGCCCTGCCCAAGCAGGACTTCAATCGCTTCGCTGCAATCGTGCCTGGAAGCGCAGGCGCGCATGAGCGGGGTCTGTTTCCATTTGTCGCGCGCCTCCATGTATGCCGGCTTGGCGAAGGAGCGCCCGATGCCGAGAAGGGAACGCACCATGCCGGCATTTCCCTGGCCGGCGTAGTACAGAAGCTGGCGCCCGGCTATGTGGGATTGTCTGGAGCTGAAAAGAGCATGGGTTATGCGCTCCACGAGCAGGCCGAAGCGGGAACGCTGTATGCGTGGAGGGGGATTATTCTGGATATGGCTGGTGGAATGCACTCTTACCGTGGTGGTATTGCCGTTCATCTGAAGACCGTCAAACACCTAAAATCAAGCGCGAACTCAGCTGGGCTGGGCCACTATTCTTCCGCTCACCGTCCTGAGGAACGCGGTCTGCGCGTCGCAGGCCGGATTCACTTCCTCTGCGCAGATGTAATAGCTCACCTGCACGACCATCTTCTTGGAGTTCCCTTTAGGGAAAGCGCCCTGGAGCTGGATGTCCAGGTTCACGAGCGAATCGCTGCTGTTGAGGAGCGCGTTCGGCTCCCATGTAGTTGGGGTGCCTGCAGCTCCTGCCTCGGAAGGCGTGAATGTGACGTTCTTTATCCTAACCGGGTAGCTCATGGTGTTGGTGATGTTCAACGCGAGCCTTGCGCCGCTGGTCTGGGCCTGCATCTGGGAGAAGCACCTGAAAGAAGTTCCGAGATAGCACTCCTCGTTGATGAAATAGGTCGGGTTTAAGGCGCCGGTGAACATTATGGCCGCGATGACTATGGCGAGCACGAGTATGGCCCACCCATAATTCATCAGATATTCTATCGCAACCTGGCCTTTCCCGTAATGCATGCTTAGGAATGGCGTGGGACATTATTTAAATTTAACTTTTTAATCTATAAGTTTATGATGGACGCCAGGAAACCCAACCCAGTTGACGCCAGGATGTACTACCAGCTGGGCAACGATTACTACGAAAGGGGGGATTACGAAAAGGCGATAGAGAACTACAACACGTCCATTTTGCTCAACCCGATATTTTCCGAGGCTTATTTCAACAGGGCGCTCAGCTACTACCAGCTCAAGAACTACGACCGCTCGGTTTCAGACTACACGAAGAGCGCAGAACTGGACCCGAACAACCCTATCATATACAATAATCGGGGCGACGCGTACTATAAGAAGCAGGATTTCCAGAGCGCGATAAAGGATTACGACAAGGCGATAAGCCTGAACGCGAATTACCTCAAGGCATTCTACAACAGGGGGCTGTGCTACGCATCCCTCGAGGAGTACGACAAGGCGGTCGCGGATTTCGGAAAAGTGATTGAGCTCAAGGCTGATTTCGCCGAGGCCTGGCACCTCAGGGGGCTCGCGTACGAGTACGGCGGGGACCTGGACAACTCCGTAAAGGATTACGAGAAGGCAATAGATTTGAACCCTGAGCTCAGCGAGGCGAAGGCGCATCTTGAGGCCGTGAAGGCGAAAAAACAGCAGGCAGGAGGGGAGTCCGGCGGAACCGCGGGCTCGGACATAAAGATGCTCCAGAAGCCGAAGATGAACTTCAACGACGTAGCAGGTATGCACAAGATGAAGGAGGAGATAAAGGAGGCCATTGTTTACCCGATGATTAATCCGGAACTTGCGAGGAAGTACGGAAAGCTCGCAGGAGGCGGGATAATGATGTACGGGCCCCCGGGATGCGGGAAAACGTACATAGTGAAGGCAGCCGCAGGGGAGTGCACCGCGAACTTCATAAACGCCAAGCTTTCCGACCTGCTGGACATGTACGTGGGCAACACTGAAAAGAACATCCATAAGGTTTTCGAGCTCGCGAGGAAAAATTCGCCGTGCGTGCTCTTCTTCGACGAAGTGGACGCGCTCGGGGGAAGGAGGGACCAGCAGGAAGGGACCCAGTATATGAAGATGGCCGTGAACCAGCTGCTTTACGAGATGGACGGAATAGAAGCGGCGAACCAGAACGTGCTGGTCATCGCGGCGACCAACGCGCCCTGGGACGTGGACCCTGCGCTCAGGAGGAGCGGGAGGTTCGGAAAGGCGATATACATACCAGAGCCGGACTTCACTTCGAGGAAGGCGATTGTGCAGATGCACGCGAAAAAGAGGCCGCTGGCGAGGTTCATACCGTACTACAGGATTGCGATTGCGACAATAGGGTATGCGTCTGCTGACTTGAAGGCGCTGGTGGAAGAAGCGGCTACCATACCCTGGAAGGAGGCTTTCCTCGCGATAGAGAAGAAGAAGCAAGCGTACATAGCCGCGGGCAAGACCCCGGAGGAGGCCCAGCAGACTGCGGAGAAGGAGGTCAAGCAGAGAGTGATAAATTCGTCGGATTTCATAAAGGCGCTCAGGAAGAAGCCGAGCTCGCTCCCGCCGTGGTTCGAGCAGGCCAAGAAGCAGATAGGCAAGCAGGAGGAGCTCACTGTGGTGGACGGAAAGGAGCACAAGAAGATTACGGACAGCAAGATGGGCCCGGGTGAGAAGGAGGCGTTCAAGGACCTGCTCAGCGTGATAAACACCAGGAACCAATGGTACAACAAGATAATGTACAGGACCATACGGGAAGTGGCGCTCATCATCCCGTTTCCGTTCTAATTAAATTCTTTTTCATCCATTAAAAGAAAAATCAGGTGAAATAAATTGAGCGAATATCGGATAAAAAGGTGAAAAAATGATAACCAGCCTGAAAATTACCGAAGTTGACGCGAAGAGGGGGGCCGGCACGCCGAGCGGAGGATTTGAGGTCATGTTCAACATAGAGGACGTGAAGGTGGAAAAGGACGAGGTCCGCATAGTTTTCCTGTACAACGCGAAATACAAGGACGGCGGGGCGTACATAAAGCTCAAAGGCGAGCTGGCTTCGAAAGAGGACAAGGAGACCGTGAAGAAAGTGGAGCAGGAAATGAAGAACAAGAGGCTTCCCACTGATTACATGCAGAAAGTGGTGAATACAGTGAACTATTTCGGGACCACCAACGCGACTGTTGTTTCCACCCTGCTCAACGTCGCTCCGCCCATAAGGATGCCCAACCTCCAGTTCAACGAGCCGGCGCCCAAGCAGGAGGAGAAGCCCAAGAAGTAGCTGCTTTTTTTCCGCCTTTTTCTATCCAGTTTTTACTGCTTCCCCAGGAGCAGCTTCGCGCTTCCCTTCATTTTAAGGTAGACTGCAAAGTATTCCGGAACCTCCGCTGTTTGGCCCTTCGCGAAAGGCCCGTGGGTCGTGCTGCCCATTTCAAGCGCTGGTATTTCCTCGAGAGCAATGATTTTCATTGGCTTGGAAGAAAGCGCGAGAGCGCTGTGCATGGGCTCGAACGAGCCGAGTTCTGAAAGAGGGACTTTCTTGGCGCGCAATCCTGTGCCCCCGTGTATGCTGTCCGCGACGCGTATGAGCTTGGTGTGGTCCAGCGTCACCCCGCTGTCTATGTTCACCGTGCGGAGCGCGAGCTCCTGGGCCATCTCGCGCAGTTTCCTGTCCACGCCAGGGGTGATTTTCCTCAGGCTCCAGTTGCCGTTCCGGATTCCTTCCGCGAACGCATCTCTCTTCTGCTCGCTCCTGAAAATCCTGCTCAGGCGCTCTGGTTCGCCTTCCAGGGCTGCGAGGACGCGCTTGGCGAACCTGCCGGAATAGCCTGAGCCGCTCGGGGCAGGGCCTGATTCGCGGTACACTGTCCTGCCTCCCTGGCTGCCGGCTTCCTGCCTGGAAAAAAAGGACTCGTAGTCCAGCCCGGCGCCTTTTATGTAATCTATTATCTCCTTGCGCTCGTCCCCTTTCAGCTTCGAGAAGCGCTTGTCGTAAACGTGGATGTGGAAGCCCCTGTTCCCGGAGAAATTCGCTGAAATCTCGCTCTTGTCCACTCCGAAATCCGGGATTATGAATTCCTCTATGAGGCGCACCGCGTCCGAGCGCACGCTCGCGATTTCCGCAGGGGAGATGTACCGGCCCTTCGCCTCCATGTCCAAATCGAAAACCAGGTCTGAACCCAACCAGCCCTTCCTCTCCATGGGCGTGGCCTTGGGCATTGAGTAGTACGCGACGCTGTGCGAAACGTAGAGCGGGGTGTTGTTCACCAGGAAGGAGCGGAACTCGGCAGGGCTGTTGAAGGCCATGTGCCTGGAATCTATTTTTTTCTCTGTGCCGAAGCCGAACTCCCTTTTTTCCAGCCCTGGGACCTGGATTTCAGCTTTCGAATAGTAATTGGAGAAGAGGCGAAGCACGAAAACTGTTTCCGGGTCAGGCATCGCGCTCACCTTTTTCCTGGGCTGGAGTCGCGGCTGGCTTGGCCGGCTCCGGGCTTGCATTCGGCTGGGGCTTCGGCATGCGGGATTTCCGCCTCGCCCAGTTCATCGGGTTCTTTATGTTGCAGGCCGCGACGCAATAGCCGTAGGCGGATACAGAAGAACAGCTCGGCATGCGGTATCCTTTCTTCCGCGCGTGCTCTATCTGGTACGTGCTCACTTTCTCGTCGTAATCCGGCGCGTTGGAGAATATCTTGAGCATGTCCCCGGTGGAAACTCCTGCGTTTATTAAGTAGACCGCGAGAAGCCACCTTCCGGAATGCCCCACGTTCTCGTGCTTCCTGAGCATTTCCAGTATGGCTTCCACACACGGCGGGTTGTCCCCTTCCTTGAAGGATATCTTCTGGGGCTCTATTTTCGGAAGCAGCGCGTAGAGCTTCTCTGCGAATCTCTTTATCGCAGGAGGCACGCTCTGCGTCTCGGGTATGCGCTCCGAGTATTTTTTTACTGCCTCTTCCATGAGCCTGAGGCGCTCGTGCGAGGTTATGGGAACGCGGCCTGCGCTCAGCTCCCTGGAGACCAATTTGTAGTGGACGTCTTTAGGGGCGTACATCAGGAAATCCGCGACGTCCACTGTGAATTTGCCGGATTCTGATGATATTGCATCCATGCCCAGGTCCTTGGCCAGGAGCTCCACGTTCTCCTCGCTCTCTGAACCCAAATAGGCGAACGTCTTCTTCGCTTCTGCGACCGCGTACCTGCTGGAAAGGAAGCGGTTGCGCATGTGCGAGAGAATCATGCGCGCGGCTGCGTAGGAAATTATCTCCTCTATCGCGTCTTCCTCGTGGATGAACACTTTCCTCTTTATCTCCCCGCCGAGCGCGGATTTCAGGCGCTCGAAGCCCAGCTCGGCCATCTCTTCGCTGACTTCCACGCTCCGCGCCTTCATGAGCTCCTTGGCAGATGAAGTGAACGGATAGCGGGCTGCGAAAGTGTAATCGCTCAAGAAGTAGGCCATGGAATTATGTCGCTCCGGGGCTTAAAAATACTTTCCCTTCTCGAATTTCCTGTACGCCTCGGGGAGCGTTTGCGCAAGGTCGGAGGCGCAGAAATTGAATCCGAAATCCTTGAGGAGCAGATTGCCTGCAATGCCGTTTATGCATGCGCCTGCGAGCGCCGATTCGAATGCTGGGTTTTTGCAGTACAGCGCCGCGACCAGGCCTGCGAGCACGTCCCCTGTGCCCCCTTTGGTCATGCCTTGGTTGTGCACGCTGTTGGTGCGCGTCATATGTTCGTCGCTCACCACGTCCGGGGTCCCTTTCCGCAGGATGGTGCATTTGTATTTTTTAGCCATCGCAGCCACGTTCTTTTCGCTCGCTTCGGCTCCGAAGTAGCGCTCGAATTCCAGCTTGTGCGGAGTTATTATGAATCTGGAATCCAGGTCGCGCACAGGCATGTAGTTGAAGCCCTCTGCGTCGAGCACCACTTTTTTCGCTGCTCTCAGCAAACCTGCGTTAAATTCGGAATTCCCCATCCCTCCGCCGAAGAGCACGCAATCAACTTCAGCTATTTTCTCCAAATCGTAGACCGCTATCGCTTCGGGTATTGCTTTCACTGCCTGGAGGAGGAACGGGCAATCGTCCCCCGGATGGAAGTAGAGCAGGTCCACGAACCTCCTTGCGGCCAGGATGGAGAAAATCGCTGAGCCTGAATAGGCCGCGCTTCCTCCGATTATCAGGAGCTTGCCGTTCTGGCCCTTGTGCGAATCCTTTTCCGGCTTGTGCAGCGAGAATTTTTTTCCCATGGAATCAGGATTTGAGACCGAGCGCGTCCTTCGCCTTCTGGAAGCTTTCCTGGGCCGGCTTTATCGCAACGTGCGTTATGTCCGACAATTTGCCCACGATGTAAACGCTCTCCAGATTCACCCCTTTGTTTGAAAGCTTGCGGGTTATCTTTCCGAGCTCGCCGGGCCGGTTCTGCATGTCCACAACTATTATGTCCGCCTCGGAAAGCCTGAGCCCGGGAAGTTTTGAAAGGTGCTTCATCGCAGTGGTTGAATCGTTGGTGAGAATCCTGAAAATCGCCGCGTCTTCGGCGCTGTATGCGGAAATGGCTTCTATGTTCACCCCAAGCCCGCCCAAAAGCTCCGCAACGTCCGCGAGAGCTCCGACCTTGTTTTCGGCCCGTATGGTTATTTCCTTCATGTAGGTCTCACCCATTTGCTCCCCAATACGGGGAACGGTTCACAGTATGAAAAATTTGCGTCCAAGGTTTATATAACGTTTGCTGGGCTTTTGAGAACGTTTAAAAAAGGTGAGAGGCAGATTATAGATAAATCGGCTGAGGAGTGCTACCATTTTCTTTTGGGGTGCTGGGGTTGGATTCGCCTATTGGTGAATCCTCCGCGATTTCTCCAGGCTTGTACAAAGCATTGGGGGGATCGACGAATAGGGGGGTTCCATTATGAGCTGGTACAACCCCCTGTGTGCTGGGGTCGCCTAGTCCGGTAGGGCGGCAGGTTGCTACGCTGTTCAGTTTCCGTTTCGGGTTCCGAACAGCCGTGAAAACCTGTTGCGCGAAAGCGTCCGGGAGTTCAAATCTCCCCCCTAGCGAATTTTTATTTTCATTGCAGCAGCGGACAAAATATTATAAAAGAGCGGGGAGTAGCGGAATTATGAAAACCTCTCTGCATGCAGTTCTGGCCATTGGCGCGTTGCTCGCTTTTGCAGGCTGCGTTGACCAGGGAAATGTGCAGAACCCGTTTTTGGCAAACTATTCCAACCTAGTCCCTGGGCTGAACGGTTCTGCATTCTGGAACATGAGCGCGAACAATTCCTTGATTCCTAATATAGCTCCAACTAGCTACAAGGAGTATGAGGCGCAGAGGTTTTACACATTCACCGACCCGGCTGAAGGAGCGTTCAGCCTCGCAGTGCCTGCAAACTGGACCGTTGCGAACGGTTCCGGGATAATAAGGCCGTACATCGATGCGGGTGTTTCTTTTGGAGCAAGCTCGCCGCAGGAGCAGGCGTTCTTCTACCAGAGCCCGTTCGGATATATTTATGCGACGCCCAATTCCCTGCTGAGCTACGCGGGCTTCGGCGAAGGCTCGCTCTACGACCCTTCAGGCGGATACACGAAGTCCATGGTGGTCCAGCACTACATGAACGCGAGCGAGTTCGCTGCGGAATTGGTGAAAACGTTGAACGTTCAAACTGCGAACCTGGAGATAGAGGAAAGGCCGGAGCTTGCGGGCGCAGTCGCGGCTCCGATAACAAGGCAATCCGCGGCAGAGGCTTCCTTCGATTACGCAGGAACTGATTTGAAAGGAGTGTTCTTAGTAAAAACTACTTTGGTGGAGATGTCAGGGACAGGGGTGTGGTACGCCTCGGTCGCAGCGTACAGCAGCCCTGCGGATTTGATGGACGAGACCGAGCTGAACGTGCTCGAGATGGAGCGCTCCTTCGAAGTCAACCCGCAGTGGGCCGCGCGGGAACAGCAGGAAGTGCTCAAGCGCGCTGGAATACTGAGCCAGAGCCAAAGCGACATTTCAGCCATCATATCCTCAACTTTCGAGGCGCGGAGCAGGAGCATGGATGAATTGAACAGGAAGTGGGACAACCACATTCTCGGGATAGAGGACGTGTACGATGGAGGGACAGGGACGCACTATATAGTGGACAGCGGCTCCAAATATTATTGGGCGGACAACCAGGGGAACGTATACGGAACGGACATCAACGAGAATCCGCTCCTGAATGAGGACATGCACCCGCTGGAATGCCCGGGTTGCTGATTTCATCTTTTGAGAAATATTATCAGGAACAGCGCAAGCCCCACCAGGCTGAGCCCTGCAAGTAACGGGGTGAACGTGCTGTCCTCTGCTTTTGCGGAGGGCCGGTAAAGGTCGCGGTCGGATATGTTGGACGAGCCGTCTTCCCCTAGCGAGCCGTCCATTGTGAGATGGCGGCTCACGAGCTCGAAACGCTGCGAGAACTGGGAGCCGAAATGGTCCTGAAAGCTTATGGTGATGTTGTGCCTCCCCTGGGCCGAATACTCTTTAGTGAAAACATTTATCAGGGAAAATGCTTCCGGATAGAATTCAATCGGCGTGGGAGTGGAGCGTTCGCGCATTTCCACCCAGCCAGGGGATGAATTGCCGGCTGTTGAGACGATGCGCCAAACGTCCAGCGAATCGTTCGTTATGTTGAAGGTGTAAAGCGCCGCGGATTCGATTGTGCCGTTGTTGAGCGCGAGCGTGTAGTTGCAGAATTTCCTTTTGGAGAAAACCGCATCCTCGAAAACTGAATTGCCGGCCCATTGCTCGCCAAGCACGGGCTTGTAAAGGAAGTGGAGCACAGAACCGCCCTCCACCTCGTAGGAGAGGTTTCCGCTCACGTTGCGCGTGATGTTGAAATAACCGGAGGATCTTTGCTGGGTGCACCCGCAGAACCCCGGCGCGGGGCACGACCAGTGGCTCGTGAGGTTGTAGAATGCGTACTGGAAATAGAACGTCCCGTTCAGCGTCAGGGTGATGTTGCTTCCGTCGGTGTAGGAAAGCGCGGACTGCGGGATTGGAAGAGGCAATGGGTTGCCGTCCACCTGCTCGTTAACGAAAGTGTCGTTCATGAATTCCGCGCGCAGGTCCACGGAAAGGTTCTGGAAGAGGAATTCCTTTCTGTATATGTTCTCGCAGCCGTTGGAGTCCACCACTCTTTTCACCTGGATGGTGGGTTCGGACGCATGGCGCCAAAGGAGTCGGGCGGGCCGCTCTGAGGGGATTCTGCCGTCAACTGACGGATACACAGTGAGGGGTTCGAGCTCTGCGCACGCGATGGGATTTTCGAAATCCGGCTCTGAGCGGTTCGTGCACTCAGAATCGAGAAGCACAGGTGCAAGGAGGTTGTTGTGCGCTGAAACATTTGCGAAGAAAGGCACGCATGCGTAAGCAGAGGCGAATAGAAGGAGCAGTGCCAATGGTCCTGGATTCATAAAAGCTAATAAAGATCTTAGAGGGT
>JBAZLI010000020.1 GCA_041650355.1 Candidatus Micrarchaeia archaeon
CTGAGGTTGAGCTCGGAGCAGAGCGTGCGCGCAATCTCGTCAACAGTGCGCTTTTCCTCGCTCCCTACATTGTAAACATCGAAAATCCCGGATTGCTTTTCTGATGCGGCCACGATTCCTGAAACGCAGTCCGAAACATGGAGGTAGGACTTGTTCTGCTTTCCGTCCCCGAGTATCTCGAGTTGATAGGGATTTTTCCTGAGCTTGTTGTAGAAATCGAACATCACGCCGTGAGTGCTCCGCTCCCCGATTATGTTTGCCAGCCTGAGCACAGTGCACTTCATTCCATAAGTGTGCGCGAACGAGGCGCAATAGGCTTCTCCTGCGAGCTTGCTGGCCGCGTAGTTGCTCACAGGGACCGTAGGCGCGTCCTCTGGAGTGGGCTGCATCTTGGCTTCCCCGTAGACAACTGATGAAGAGGTGAAAACGAATTTGGGCACGTCGGCTTTCCTGCACGCCTCCAGGACGTTGAACGTCCCTGAAACGTTGACTACGAAGCTTTCCTTTGCCCTGAGCGCGCTGTCCTTCACGTTCGGGTCCGCGGCCAGGTGGAATACAGCGTCGAAATCCTGGAAAAGCGAGGGCTCCAACTGGGAGCATACATCTTGCTTTATCACTGGAGCGCCAGAGGGCAGGTTTCCTGGGCCGGAGCTGACGAACGAATCGAGCACTGAAACTGAATGATTGGCGGCCAGGAGGTAATCCGCAAGATGGGAGCCGATGAAGCCGGCCCCGCCGGTTATCAGGAAGCGCATGGGCATCAGGTGCTATTCATGAACAGCAGATATAATAAGAATTATGTTGGATGAATAAACATTCTGTTTATGCTGCGCAGATGGTTCGGATGGAAAAGATTACTGTAGTGATACCGGCGCTTGACGAGGAGAAGGGGATAGGCCGCACAATTTCCGAAATCCCCGTGGGAAAGTTGCGGGAGCTCGGCCTTGAAACCGAAATAATAGTGGTCGACGGCGGCTCCGCAGACAGCACCAGGGAGATTGCCGAGCGGGGCGGCGCGAGGGTGATAGTGGAGAGGAGGCGCGGCTACGGGCTCGCGCTCAGGATAGGGTTCGACGCCGCGAAAGGGGGCTTCATAGTTTCCTGCGACGCGGACGGGACGTATCCGGTGCGGGACATTCCTGCCATGGCACGACGCATGGAATCCGAGGGGCTGGATTTCCTCAGCACGGACAGGCTCGCTAAAATCAAGGAAGGGGCGATGAGCGGGCGCAACATGCTTGGGAACGCCGTGCTGAGCGGCGCAGCGAAACTGCTTTTCGGGATGCCGTTCAGGGATTCCCAGTCAGGGATGTGGATGATGAAAAAATCCGCGTGGGAGAAAATCCGCGGGCGCGTGAAAAGCGACGGGATGGCTTTCTCGCAGGAGATAAAGATAGAAGCCAATGGGTGCGGCCTCAGGTGCGCCGAGGCGCCGATAGAGTACGAAGTGCGCGAAGGCAATGCCAAGCTCAATCCCTGGCGGGACGGCTTGGGAAACCTGCTGGCGCTGTTCGAAAAAAGGATTTCGTGATTTGCCCGGTGGATGGATGCTCCAGGAATTGAAAAACGAGGTGAAAAAGCCCGCCGTGCTGTTCCTTATCGGTTATGTGCTGCTCTGCGCACTGCTCCAGCAGCAGTATGTGGGCGCGCTCAAGTCCCTTCCGAGCCCGCTTTACGGAGGGGATTTGTACTACCAGATGGGGGCGATAGAGCACATACGAAGCGGAGGCAGCGTGCTTGAAAGCTCGTCCATGGTTGGGACGACACCCGGCTATCTCCCGGCTTACGGCGTTTTCGTCGCGGCAATCTCCTGGCTGCTCAACACGGACACGTTCCACGGGATGCTGGCTTGCTCGATGATTCTGCTGTTCGCGACATACGCGTTATGGTATTTCGTGCTCAGGGAGATATGCGGAGACGAAAGCATGGCGGTGCTCGGGGCCATAATAGTGAATGTGCCTCCGGGGGATCCGGTATTCAAGTATACCGCATTTGCGATGTACTTCGTGACTCCGATAGCGCTGTACTTCTTCTGGAGGGCGTGGAAAAGCGAGGAACTGAAGGATTACGCAATGGCTGGAATAGTGTACGGCCTGCTTCCGTTGTGCCACATGGTGCTGTTCATAGGGATGACGATTTTAGCGGCCCTGCTTTTCGGAATCAAAATCTACAGGAACAAGGAATACGCTTCATTCGGGGCGCTCAAGAAATACGCGGTATTCGCTTTGATTGCGGCGCCGCTGCTCATGCTCTACTGGTACCAGCCGATATTTGAATACCACCTCAAATTCGCGTACGACAGGACGCACATGGAGCTTCCGGACTTCGGAACGCTCGGCGTGCAGCTCTGGTTCTTTTCAGACATTTGGGCAAGGATAACATCTAAAATAGGCCTCGTGATTGCTTCGGCGTTCGTGCTGCTCGGATTCAGGAAAATCAAGTGGGACGGATTCGAAGGGGCGCTTTTCATCGCTTCGCTCCTGGCAACTTTTTCATATTTCATAACCGAGCCCCTGTTGAAGATGAATTTCATACCCCAGTATCTCTCGATCATGATGCTGCTCCCTTCCATCGTCGTGCTTTCGCTCGGGTGCGCGAAGGAAGTGCTCGGTGGATGGAAGAGCGGGAAGCTGGTGCTTTATCTCTTGCTCCTTGTGCTTGCTGGCTCCGCTTTCCTGGAATTCCAAGACAGGACTGCGCAGGACAAATGGATCAAGGTAGGGATGAACCAGACGTTCCCCGAGGAGTATCTGGGTCTCAGGAGCTACCTAGTGAACAACACCGGAGTCGATGACGTGTTTCTTTCCACAAAGGAAGTTTCGTTCGCGCTCAACGCATTCAGCGGAAGAAAACTGGTCGTGAACAGGTGGGCGCACCAGAACAATCAGTACCTGGACATGCCTGGAAGGGACCGCGACGCGGCTGTCATGCTTTACGGAAAGAACGCGAGCATGAGCGTCGCGCTGATGAAAAGCTACGAGGTTAAGTACGTGTTCTGGCACGCCTACTGGTACAACTCGGAATTTATTTTTGATAGCAGCGGAAAGCCGGTGGATTGGTACGACCCGCTTATAACGATGAACACGGACGCGAACAGGAAAATGTTGGACGAGAACGGAGTCAAGTACAGGGAGATGAAATTCTGGCTCGACCCGTCCGGGAGGAGTTCGGACATAAGGAAATACGACATACTGCAGGTTTCGTACGAGAACTACGATTTTTCAGGGAACGGACCGTGGAACGACGGGCTTGACCAATATTTGGAGGAAGTGTGGAGTTACGAGGAAAACGGGCAGAAATACGCGGCTCTTTACAAGGTAAAGTACTGATTAGCCGATTTTCATCTCCGAAACGCGCACGTGCGGGCCTCCGTCGGAAACAGGAACGCTCTGGGCCATCTTCCCGCAGAAGCCCGGGCTGGTCCCGAAATCCTTCCCTACGCGCTCCACTTTCCCGAGCGTCTCAAGTATGTGGCCGCTCACTGTGACATCGCGCAGGATTTTCTCCTTTGAGCCGTTCTTGACTAGGTACGCTTCCTTTGCCGCGAACATGAAGTTCCCTGAGAAAATGTCCACGCTCCCGCCCTTCATCCCTATGACGTAAATTCCTTGCTTCACGTCAAAAACTTCGGATTCATTTGCGCTCCCTTTCTGGAATAGGGTGTTGCTCATGCGCACTACAGGCGGGAACGCAGGGCTTTCTGCGCGGGCGTGGCCGTTGCTAGCTGTTTTCAGGGAAAACGCGCTTCCGCGCGAATGCAAGTAGTTTTTCAGCACGCCCTTTTCTATTATCGGGACCGGCTGCGCCCGAACGCCTTCATCATCGTAAAAATACTGGCCGAAGGAATCGAACGTGGGGTCATCGGTTATGCTTACTGATTCGTGTGCAATCTTTTTTCCAATCTTGCCGCGCAGTAGGGATTCTCGTTCTACTATGCTGTCGCCCTCGCTCGCGTGCCCCAGCGCCTCGTGCGAAAAAACCCCGGTCATCTCGGGGTCCATTATCACAGGAAAGCGGCCTTTCGGAGATGGCCCGGAGTTGAGCAGGCGCTCGGCGCTTTCCAGCGCGTTCCGGGCGGTTTTGCATAAATCGAAATCAGAGTATCCTTTCCGCGAGGAGAGCCGGTCCATTCCACGCTGCGCCTGGATTCCGTCCTTCGCTACTGAAACCGAAGAGAAATACGAGTAGCTCTGCTTCTCGGAGATGAAGGAACCCTCACTGCTGAGGAACGTTTTTTCCACGCTCAGGTCGCGCAGGAGCAGGGTGGAATTCCTGGCTTTTTTGGAAAGCGAGAATTTCCTCGCTTCCCTGAGGAGCGCAATCCGCTCCTCGGTTTGCGGAATTTGGTAAATTTTGCCTGCTGAAGCGCGAATTGTTTTGGGTTCGCAGAGCTTGGATTTGCCTTTGTTGAGCCTCGCGAGGCGCTCCGCCCTTTTGAGCAGGGCCGGAAAATCATGAAGCGATGAGCTCCACGCATAGCCGAAGCTTCCGTTTACCAGGGCGCGCACGCCCATGCCAGTTATCTCCCCTTCAACGCCGGTGAGCTTCCCGTCCTCGAGCGAAAGGCCGGAGGTGAAGCCTGAGGATATGCGCGCGTCAGCGTAGAATCCGGCCCTGGAAAGGGCGGAGAGTATTTTTTCGCTGTCCATTTTATCAGACTTTTGCTGCAAATCCGGCGCAATCAGAGCATGGAGCGTATGGACTGCACGTATCCCCTGAGAGTTTCCCGGTCCTCCTTGCCTTTCAGGAGCCCGAGGAGCACGTAACTCCCCACCGGAATGAGCAGGAGCGCCTTGTCCTTGAACGAGATTTCAATTTCCTTGGCCCTGTCCCCGAGCTGTTCCATAAGGAGCTGGGAGTTGTTAGCCAGGTACTGGGAAATGAATGGCGCCGGGTCGTCCATGCCGAAAGTCGAGTAAACCAGCCCGCCGTCGCGCTTCACCAGCGCGGTCTCTATGCCTTTCCCCCTCATCTCGTCAACTATGTGCTTGAAATCTTCCATGGAATCAACCTAAAGGACCTCGAGGCCGGCCGGGCCGAGCCTTATCGGGAGCGCCATCGGGCTGTTGGGCACAGTGAGCTCGTGCGCGCCGGCTTTCTGGGAGAAATAAAGGACCTGGTCGCACAGGCTTTCCAGGCTGGTTATGAACTTCTTGTCGTGCATCCCTTCATCAACGAGCCACAGGCTGGTCGCGTTCGCGCCCTTCAGCCTGCCCTGTATCACCTGCAGGAATTTTATCACGGTGTCTGGCTGGGAATAGAGGCTGAGCGTTGAGAGTGAATGGAAAATGACGCGCAGCTTCTTCCCCTCGCTCTGGCCTATCACGTCGTTGAGCGCGAGCGAGAGGTCGTTGAGCGCGGCAGGCCCTGGAATCATTATGTCGCTCCTTCCGGTTTCCTTCGCGCCCACGGTCTGGGAATACGCGTCTATGAAAACGAGCTCCTTGCCGGTGTGTTTCTTGAGGTTCATGCCGAGGGAGTTGGATTTGGATTCCACTTCCTCGGGGCTCATGTCCATGGAAACGTAGGCTATCTTTTCGCCCTCGTTTGATCCTGCGAACGCGAAGTGGAACGCGAATGCGAGCTTCTCCTGCCCTGCCGGCCCGACCACCATCGCGGTGCCCGGGTTCTGGTAGCCGCCCTCGAGCACCACGTCCAATTCGTCTATGCCGGTCGACACCCGGTCCTTGCGGAAGAATTCGCGCTCCTTTGCCATGCGGCTTAAACTTCTTTTAAAATTATAAACCTAACCGTTGATTCCTAACGCATGGTCTACGCGAAGAGCGAAGGCAAGGAGAAGGAAGGTTTCCTTGGGGGCGGGATAAAGCGGAGCGAGGACGAGGATTACAAGGCGCTTTCAAGCCTATGGGAAACCATGCGGGATGCGATTCTCGAGCCCAAGAGCGGAAAGGACGTTGACAGGTTCGATGCGCGAGTGACCGCCATGCTCAGGAATCCAGAGGAGAGGCGCATATTCCAGATGCTCGAGAAGGAGATGAAGCTCGCGGCGCTCGGGAAATCCGGCCTCGGGATAAGGAGGGGCGAGAGCGCGGCTTTTTTCGCTTACTGCGGGTCTGGGGAGCCCGAAGAGAGGGTTGCGGGGCTCAGGGAGCTCCAACGAGATGTAAGGAAAAGCAGGGAAAACATCGAATACCTGGAAGCCAGGGTGGAAAGGCTCGGGGAGGAGGAGCTCGCGAGGCTGGCTGCACTGGCAGTGAAGGGCGCGAAGAAATCCGAGGTGGAGGAGGCGCTCGGAAGCAACGCGAGCCCTGAAGCAGTGGAGCGGGTTTACGAGCTGATTGCGAAGCAGGACGCGTCCTCACTCGCGGCGCGGGACTTGTACGGGATTGAGAAGAGCGAGTACGAGAAGCTTTTCGGAATAGCCGCGAAAAACGAGATGGTTGCGGTGCTCATTCTTTACAGGCGCATTTTAGGCGATGCAGGGTTCACGCGGGCGATGGAACGGATTGGAGAGGGAAAGGAAGGCGCGCTTTTCGCCGAGATGCATAAGATGGACCTGGCCGCGCAGTATTTCTTCCTCTCTGTGCTCGCGCCGGAGCTGGTGAGGAACGGGATGTGGAGCAAATCCGTGCTCGGGATGCTCTCGGACGCGCTCGGGAAGGTGGGGGAGCTGGCGCGCGGGCTCGGCCTTAGTCCGGTCAGGAAGAGGATGGAGTTCCTCAACGGGGCCAGGAAAATCGTTTCCAGGTTCGGGGACTTCGGGGGCGTGAACCTCGGCCTGTTCTCTGCCGCTTTCATTGCGAAGATGGTGAAGTGATGGATTTCGACATGGCGCTCAGGTGCCTCAAAACCGTGAAGAGGATGGGCTTCAGGGAGCAGGAGCTCGGGCTCCCGATTCCAGACGCGGCGCCTTGCGCCGCCGCTGTGCCCCACGAGGACAATTTTTCCGGATTCGTGGAAAGCGAGGACGATTCATCCTACAGGGAACTCATGCTCTCGGATTTTCCCTCCACGTCGAAAGGGGCTTTCGCGTTCGGGTGCGTGATGCACGGACTCGGAAAGGCGCTCGGGGATTATTCCGAAGACTCGGAAAAGAATGGAAGCGCGCTGAGGTTCGGGATGAAGAACCGGAACGGGCATGATGAATGGCTCGATGCTCTTGCATCAGGGAAAAACACGGACTCGGTGCTGGACTCGCTTCCTGCGAAGGCGAAGCACGAACGCGAGATTGAGCGCGCATTCGCGGTGCATTCTGACGGGGAAGATGTAAAAGTTTACATGAAGTTTGGAAAGGGCTGGAAAAAGGCCTTCGCGGTCCCTTACACTGAAAACACCTGGCCCGTGAAAGAGGATGAATTCTTGGCGGCGTACGCGCTCGGAACGGGCATATACGGCGGGAGGGAGTTCAGCCCTTCGTATTCGAGCGCCCTGTACGCGGCAACGCGCAAAGGCGAATACGGATGGATTTCAGAGGAATTCGGCATAGGGAACCTAATGGGGAGCGCTTCCGAACTGCACAATTCCCTGGCCGAGCCTGGCTTCGGGCAGTTCCTCGCATTCGCGTACCTCCTCTCCAAAGGGCAAGTAGCGCGGATAAGGGAACGCACCGTGCGCGCTCCTGAGTTTTACTTCAACGTTCCTTACGCGCTCGTGAAAGCTGGGGTGGAAAGGAACAGGGGCAACATGCAGGAATCGCTCTTCCTGCTCAGGTGCGTTTCGGACCTTTCGCTGCTCACGCTCAGGTTCTCGCCGCTCGGGGGGAGGATGCTGGCGCTCGCGAAATATTTTGATGGCATGGAAAACATGGCGAACAGGAGGTTCGCGCTTTCTGGAAGCGTGGTGAAGATGCTGCGCGATATAGGGATGGGAACGAAGAAGGGCGGGCCGCTTGCGCTCGAGAAGAAGGATTTTTCCACGCGCGGCGGGAAAACGTACATGACGTTCGGCGCGCTGCTCTGGGCGATGAAGGCTGCCGCGATCAGGGGGGCAAAATGGGAGGGGCCGGAATTCTGGGCCTCGCTAAGGTCGCAGAACGCGAAGGTCTTCGTGATGAGCTATGGGGAGGAGGACGCGCTGGACCTGCTGGAGGAGGAAACAGAAGTAACGAGGGGCTCGGACATAGTCAAAGTGGAGGAATTTTTTTCCAAGCTCGTGGTGAAAAGGGCGATGGCGCTCGAAAGCGGCAGGGCGAAAGAGATTAAAGCGCACCTTGCGAGAATCATAGAGGTGGCTGACAAACGCTCGGCTGATGAAAAGGCGCTCCTTGCGGAGAACGGAAGCTGCGGGGAGGCGGTATACGAGGCAGCTGCCAGGGGGAAGCGGGCTGCGCTCGCGCTCGTGAGCTCGAAGAGGTTCTATTAGGGGTTTTGCAGGATGGAAAAGATAAAGATGGAAATAGCCGGGGAACTCTCGCTTTCGGACCAGGTCGGGCCTACGATGAAGAAGTGGCGGGAGATATTCAGCATATCCCAAGTGGAGCTCTCGCGCCACCTGGGCATAAGCGTTTCCACCATAAGCGATTACGAGGGGAACAGGAGGAAGAGCCCTGGAACCGCGGTGATAAAGCGGTTCGTGAACGCGCTTTTCGACATAGACCGGCAGAAGGGGGGGCTGATAAGCCAGAAGCTCCTGGAAGGCGAGAAGAACCTTGAGGACTATTTCAAGATTCACGAGTTCGCGCGCGGGATGAACATAAAGGACTTCGCGTCGCTCATTGAGGGGAAGATAATCACCAACCAGGATTTGGCGGAGAACAGGCAGATATACGGGTACACGCTGATTGATTCCCTGAAAGTCATATTGGAAATGCCTTTTTCGTATTTTCCGCGCATGTACGGGAACGTTTCGGAGCGTGCGTTCATATTCACCGGTGTGAGCACGGGGAGGAGCCCGATGGTGGTGATTAGAGTGTCGCCTTCCAAGCCCAGCGTGGTGGTTTTGCATGGGCTTGAGAATGTGGACAAGCTTGCGCTCAAGATTTCCGAACGGGAGCGGATTCCGCTCATAATAACTAAAATGGACATAAGCAAGATTGAGGAGAAGCTCGGGAAGATATAGGTTTTAAAACTTACATAGATATATTTTCTATAACCGGCATTGGGAGGCCGGGCGGGCAATATGCATGTTCATTGCAACTTTGAAGGAACCAAAGAAGGATACTGCACATCTCCAGCAGGATTCAAAAGTGATAGGGCGTATTTTCGGAAACCACCATGCCAAGCCGTCTGAAATGCGGCTGCTGCAAACGCTGAGGGAACAGGAAGAGAAAGGGCATGTGCAGCCTAAACTCTGGAGGAGGAGCCTCGAACAGTACGGCGCAGGCCTCGAATTCCGGGGGCGCGGGGTTCCAGGAATCATGGGTTTCACTCAGTACCTGGAATTCATGTGCAAGAATTCTGCGGATCCATTGCGCATCCTGGATGTGGGGGTCGGATCAGGGGCGCAGTGGGTGGATTTCCTGAAAAAGTTCAATGTTGAGTTTCACGCCACGGCTTTCAACCCTGCGCTCATCGATGAACCGGCAATAAGGAATAAAACAGTCAAATTGGCGCCTCACGAGCTTTCCTCTTTGTTCAACAGGGGCATGTTCGACTTAGTGGTTTCTTATCACGGAACCGAACTTGTGGAGAAGGAAGCGCTGGAGAACATAATGTTCATACTCAAGAACGCGGGGGAAGCGATAGTGATGGGGGGAAACGGCCGCATGCCAGGATACTGGATGAATGAACCCGAGCTGGGCACATATACGAAATTCTTCAGAGTGCTGGGTACGTTCAAGGCCCGGGACTTTTCCGGAGAATGGACTTATCATTTGAGGAAAAATAGCGGGTAAAAAGCAGGAAGGACGGCTCGGCGACCTATTTCGGAATTTATTACATAAATTCCTCGAACGCTTTTTCTATTTCAGCGCTTTTCACTGCGTGCCCAATCAGCGGCCCGCTGGCGAGCTGGGGCGCTTCTTCCACATATGTGGGGCGCTCCTCTTTGTAGAAAATTCCAGTGGGAATTTTCGCGTATCCGGATGACATTTCCTCGAACGCTTTTTCCATCGCTGCAGCTTTGTTTTTCGGGTCGTGCCCAGCACTTTCTAATTTGTACACGCGCTGCTGCCACCATGCGAAAGTGTTGAGCTTGTTGAAGGTCACGCAGGGCTGGAGAACATCCACTAAAGCGAAGCCCTTGTGCTGGAGCGCCTGCTTGAAAATCTCTTTCATGTGCGCCATGTCGCCCGCGAATGCGCGCGCGACGAACGTTCCGCCTGCGGCTATAGCGACAGCGAGCGGGTTGAACGCCATCTCAAGGTTTCCGTGCGGAGTGGACTTGGTCTTCATCCCTTTCTGGCTCGTGGGGGATGCCTGCCCGGTTGTTAGCCCGTAAATGGAATTGTCGTGCACTATGTACGTCATGTCTATGTTCCTCCTGAAGGAATGGAGGAAATGCGCGGAGCCTATTCCGTAGCCGTCGCCGTCCCCTCCTTCAGCTATTACTGTGAGCTCGTGGTTCGCGAGCTTCACTCCGGACGCGACCGTGACGCTGCGGCCGTGCAGGGATTCAAACCCGTACGTGTTTATGTAATGGCTCGCCTTTCCAGAGCATCCTACCCCGGAAACTAGAACGGTCTTTTCCCTTGGAATCCCAAGCTCGCTCAGCGCATTCTTGAGCGCCATGTGCAGGCCGAAATTTCCGCAACCAGGGCACCACTGGGGCTTCTCTTTGGTAGTAAGTTCAAGCACGCTGCTCATCATCATCACCTTTCAACTTTTCCTGCCTGCAGGTAATCGTAGGACAGGTCGTCTATCACGTGGATTTCCTTCTTGCCCTTCCAGCCCTTGTCTTTCAGCCGCTTAACTTCCGAAGCTATTTCCTCCGGGAAGAACTGCCTGCCGTCGTATTTGAGCAGTTTGAAATCCGGCTTGAATCCTACATACTCTTTCAATATACCGGCAAACTGCGCGGTGCGGTTGTTTTCCACCATCACGGTGCGGTTCAGCTTCCTGAAAAGCTTCTTCAGGTTCTTCGCGTCCAGCGGGAACAGGAAAATGAAGTGGAGCACGTTTGCCTTTATCCCTTCGGAGCTGAGGATTTTCGCGGCTTCAAGCGCTATGCCCTTGTGCGAGCCCCAGCACATCAGCGTGAGTTCCGCATCCTCGGGCCCGTAAAACTTTGGCATTTCGAAATCCTCCTTGAGTATGGAAGTTAGCTTGCGCATGCGCTTGTCCACCATCGCGGCGCGCACCGAAAAAGTCTCGGCGCTGTATCCGTTCTCGAAATGCTCGTACGAGCCGGCCACGTGCTCGCCTCCCGCAACCCCTGGAATGGGGCGCGGTGAAATCCCGTCTTTCGTTATGAGGTAGCGCTTGTAGCGCGCATTCGGGGGCAACGGCTTCAGGTTCCCAGTGAGCATTTTGCCCCGCTCGATTTTCACTTTTCCCATTTCGAACTTGTCGCATGAAAAGAAAGTCTCGGAAAGGTACTTGTCGCTCAGGAGTATGGCCGGAAGCTGGTATTTGTCCGCGAGATTGAGCGCTTTCGCGGCGCACTGGAAGCATTCGTGCATGTCCCCCGGAGCCAGGATTACCCGCAGGAATTCGCCTTGGCTCGCGTTGAGCGCGAATTTCAGGTCCGCCTGTTCGGTCCACGTGGGAAGGCAGGTGCTCGGGCCAGGGCGCTGGGCGAGGAATATCGTGACCGGCGTTTCGGAAAGCGCGGAAAGCCCGAGCGTTTCGGCCATTAGGGAAAAACCTCCGCCGCTCGTTGCGGTCGCTGCGCGCACCCCCGCGTAGTTCGCGCCCACCGCGTACTGCACTGCTGCTATCTCGTCCTCAGTCTGCTTTATCAAGACGTCGAAGTCCAGCTCCTTCTGCGCGAGGTAGTGCATTATCGATGAGGACGGGGTCATCGGATAAGCCGAGAGGATTTTAAGTCCGCCTGCGGCCGCGCCCAGGGCTATCGCCTCGTTCCCTGTGATGACCATCTTCTTGGAATCGCTTTTTTTCTTTATCTTGAATTTGAAGGATTCGGACTGGGATTTGCAGTTGTGGGCAACGTAATCGTAGCCTGCTCGCGCGATTTTCACGTTCTCATCCACAACCTGCTGGCCTTTTTTCGCAAAAGTTTCGGTGAGCACGTGTTCCAGAAGCGAAATGTCGTAGCCCATGAGCGCTATGCTCGCGCCCAGCGCCACTGTGTTCCGCATTATCACGTCCCCGCCGTTGTCGGTCGCGAGCTTGAGCAGCGGCACGTCGAGGAGCGTCTTGTCAGCGCCGAATTCGCCGGGGTCTATCTTCGTGGCAGAAGAATCGTATATTATCGCCCCGTTTTCGTAAATCTGGTCCTTGTGGAAATCCGCGGTTGGCTTGTTCAGGCAAACCACTAGGTGGTTCTTCTTCAGCGGGGCGTGAATCTCCTCGGCTCCGGCGCGTATCTGGAATGTGTTCTCGCCTCCGCGCACGAGTGAAGGGTACTCGGGGTACCCTACCGCGCTCAATCCCCCGCGCGTGAACGCCTTGCACATCGTGAGCCCTGAAGCCATTATGCCCATTCCGGCTTCGCCGCCGATTTTCCATATGAATTCTGCCATCGTATAACCTCGTCAGTATCAGATACTGTTGCCTAATCGCCTTATGAGCATGGAAAAAAGCTATTTATAAGCTTATTTGAGCTCAGTTCGGCAAATGGCGAAGTGCGCTCACACTGAGAAGAATCTCCTGGAACCATACAGGGTCTTGAAGTTGTTCTCGTACACCTGCTGTATAGAAAGCGGATGAACGGGGTGTTGCGCAGTGTTGCCGTTGTAGTGAAAGGCCACTTTTGCGCTAGCTTCAAGGTTGTGAGTGCTTACGTCCGAAGGTTTGATGCCTACGATTCCGCACTTCAATGAGAATGTCTTCACGCCTTCCATGATGTTGAGGAATACGTTGCGGCTGAGCAGGTCCATGTCGACCACCTGCCGTTCTATCCTTATCCCCGCATTCCTTGCCAAACGCGCTCGCTCCACATTGCCACGCAGATCGCTATTGGCGGCTTGGTTTGTCTGCTGGGTGAATCCCACTCCGGATACGCCGATTTTGTTCTCAAATTCGGTCTCATTGCGCACTATTACGAGCATGGCCTTCGCGTCCAGGTGGTAAAAAATCTGGCCAAAAAAGGCTGACGCGGTTATTTCCCTTATCTGGGCCGGGTTCAATGGTGCGTCCCCGGATTTTAGATTGACTCCCTTCCATTTGATGATGCGCGCGGCGTAGTCCTCCATCTCTTTTTTAAGGGAAAAAAATGCGCTGCCCTGGGACCCCACATCGGAGATGGATGAATGTTCCATGAAAAAATAGAAAAGCCCTGTCTTGAAATCGGCCAGGCTTTCATCCGAGCCAAAGAAGCCTGAAAGCCAGCGGTTGGTGCTCAGGAAGGCGTCACGCTGGGACCTGGCATGTTTCGCAAGTTCCGCGTAAGCGCTCCGTATCCCTTCTGTGCCATTCGTTTCCAGGTAGTCCGCAACCTTTGTTTTGATGAGCTCGAACAGTTGAGGCCCGGACCTGGGAAGTCCTATCGAAGTCTCGCAGTCCAGGGCTCGGGAACTCAGGAACAGGAGGAATGCCCGCTTCTCGCCTTCATCGCTGG
>JBAZLI010000021.1 GCA_041650355.1 Candidatus Micrarchaeia archaeon
TCATAAAAAATGCCCAGCTCGCGCTCGTTAGGGGGTGTCTTGGCGGCTTCTTTCTGCAACCAGCCACTGAACAGTGCATGCAAAACTTCGAGGCTTAAGGGCCTTAGATTCAATCCGTTCGTTCTGTTAACCCCACCTATAATAAGTACATCGTCCACGAGCGGCTTAAATTCACTGAATGGATTTGTCAGGACAGTCGGCACCCTGATTCTGCCGAGATGCACATCTTTTTGCGTATCCCCCAGATGTATTCTGTGTGTGGAAGTAGATACTGGTAGCCTATACCTCACATACATGTTATCAATAATGGTCAATAAAGATTATATGCATATCGCCGGCTACATAAAATCAGATATGCCCATCTGCTTTATCTTCTCATCCTCGAATATGCTGTGTATCTCCTTGTCTATGAGGTCCAGCCTCTGCTTCATGTAAGCTGGAAGCCCGTACTCGTCGCACAGCCTTTTCGATATTTCCAGGTATTTCTCAATCCCGCCCTTGTGTATGGTGAGCACGAGCTTGCCGCCGCACCTGGTGCACTTCCCAACTAGCGGCACCCTCCTGAATATCTCGTTGCAGTCCGAGCACCTGAATGTCTGCCTCGAGAACGAGTGCAGGTTCCCGTACAGGTCGGGTATGAAATGGCTGAGTATGAGCCGTTCGCATATGTCCTTCACATCCACGGCGCGTATGCGCTTCTCGAGCGCGAACTCCAGCTCTATCTTGTCCGGGATGGATTTGAGCGAGACGTACGCGGTGCGCAGCGGCCCCTCGTCAACCGCAGAGGTGTCGTGGGTCAGCCCGAGCTGGCTGTACTGCTCCGGGGTCCCGAGCACGTCCTTCACAGTCTTGATTTTCACCTCGCCCGGGGCCGCGAACCGCTCTGCTGCCCTGTAGAATTCCAGCGGGTAGGAAAAAACCATCTCTATGTTGTGCGCCTCGTCGTCCACCTCCCTGGGATCTATTATGGTGGATATGGTAATCGGCGCGTCCATGGTCCCTCCCCTGGATTCGGACAGGAAGCGCCTGGAGAAGTTGAGCAGGGCGTCCAGCAGCAGCATCACAGCGTCCTCGTCCCCATCCGCGTTCCTTCTCTTCGCCGCATGGAAATAAGGGTGCCCGAACCCCACGTTCGCTTTCGTGAACCCGATGAGCCGCACCAGCACCCCGCTGCTCGTGTGCGGCGAGAGCCCTATGAAGAGCTGCCCCACCAGGTCCTCTTTCTTCTCGATGTTGTAGAACGGCTTCATGTTGTACACGCCCACGAGCATGTCGTCCATGAACTTCGTCACTCGCATGAAATATTCAGCCCCGTATTCGGATATTATGATGTCCTGGGGCCTGAGCGGCACTATCTGCTCCTCGCTCTCGAGTTCGTTGCCCAGCCAATCCTTCGCGTACCCCAGTTCCCTGAGCTTCTGCACGCTCACCATCAGCTCCCTGGGCCTGAAGTGCGTTATGGGTATGTCCGTGGCGTCGAACCTGCACGTCCCGTCCTTGAATACATACACTTCGTGCTTGGCCCTGAAAAAGCCTTTTTCAAGCCGCTCCGGGATTTTGGCCGAGCTCGAGAGGCCCTTCACGCCCCTTATGTCCTCCGGGAGCATGCCGAACTGCTTCTTGAGCATCTCCACGAGGCTCGCGACAGCTATGGGCCGGTTGTCGTACGGGAGCGCGGGCCCGCAGTGCTCGCTTTTCACGGTGTGCGCCCCGCACGCCTTGCACGTGTTCTGCGCGATTGTCCTCGTGCCGCACAGCTCGCACCTCCTGTAAGTGCTTATGTTCTTGCAGTTCGGGCAGATGAACCGCGCCGCATCAGCATACACGCTCTTCTCCTCCTTCGCCCTGAGCACCCTGTACATTTTCGTGAAGCTCCTGTTCTTCGGCGAGCCGGTCGGGAACAGGGAATGCACCTTGCCTTCCATCTCCCTTTCCTTCGCCTTCTCAGGCCTGCCCATCCTCGCTCCTATGTAAACAGGGGCCTTGGCCTTTATCTCCAATCCGGAAAGCTCGGATGCAAGCGCGAGCGCCTTTTTATCCTCAGCGTAAACACTGTCGAACCTTTCCGTGCTCAGCCCCCCTGAAGCAGAAACTGCGAGCCCGAGGCAGGATATTACGGTGAACGCCTGGTCGGCATCAAGGCGCACTTTCCCGTCCGCGACCCTGTGCTCCACCCCGAGCTCCTCGAGCACGGTCTTCTCGGCCCCCATGGGAACCGAGAGCTCCCTGAGCTCCCCGGCGTCGAACCTCGCTTCAGCCTTTGCTAGCCAGTACGCGAGCGCCTTCATCTTGTTCGCGTCTATGTCGTGCCAGAAGTACGTATACTCGGGGTGCAGCGGAACCCCGTAATTTTTCGAGAATTCGAACGCCTCCTTCGCGCCCTGGAAAGCCTTGGGCTGCACGTTCTTGGCCTTGCATTCCTCGGCCCACCATTCCTCGCACCATCCGGACGGCATGAGCGGATGGCCGGACTTGAGGAAATCCCCGTAATTCACGAGCATGTCGCCCATGAACAGAATCATTTCAACATCGCGCCTGAGCCCCTTTGCCTGCAGGGTGCTCCTCACCTTGAGCACGCTCCCGTCCTTCAGGCGCACGAGCGGCGGCTCGATGGAATCGCATCCGGACATTATCGCGCCCTTGCCCGGCCTCTCGATTTTGTTGTGCGTCCCCACTGCTGTGAAATCATCAAGGAGCACCATGGTCGCAGGGTGGATGTTCTTGGCCATGAGCCCGTTGGTCCTGCTTTTCCCGTACCTCAGCCTGAACCCCCCTTTTGTCGAAGGGTACGCGAAAACCGGCCTTCCCGCGACCAATCCCTCCAGGTACGTCCAGTCCGGCTTTATCTCCACCGCGGATTCCTTCCTCTTCACCTTTATGAGCTTCTCGAGCCAGTCCCATCCCAGCCCGAATTTTTTCGAATACCTGTAAACCTTCATCGCCTTCTGCGCTATTCCTTCGCACATCACCAGCGGGACTCCGCCGCGCACCCTGTTGGTCTCCACCCTGGGCAGGTCCCGGTAAACCGAAACCTCGGCATCCTCGGTCGGGTCCCCGTCTATGCACACCGGGCAGTTCTTGGCGATCCATTTCACGTCCTCGTCCGGGGGCTTGTACTGAAGGTGCGAGGCCCTTGCCTCGTAGATGTTCATCTCCTCGGCGTAGCGCTCAATCTCAGCGTCCGTGGCGCGGTAATCCCCTATCTTCGCGACCTTCCTGGCGTAATCCGCGAGCGCGACCGCGAGCGCGGCCACGGTGCCCCCTGCGCTCCTTATCGGGCCGGTGAAATACACTGCGACGTAGCTGGTGCCGTCAGGATTGCTCCTCACTTTCACTTTCGATATGCCCTCTGTAGGAGCCACGAGCATGCCTTCGGTGAGCACGCCTATGCTCGTGCGGACCGCCTGCTCGATGAGCTGCTCGGTCTGGCCGTGGATTATTTCGCCGCCAGCGATGCCCGCAGCCAGCTTGAACGCTATGTCCTCCCTCGCGACCCCAGCCTCCTCCATGTCCCTTATCACTTTCGCAATTCCCGGAGGCCCGACGAGCGCCTCCACCCTGGAAGCCACGTCCTTCGCTATCTTTATCTCCACCTCGTCGGCAGGGTCGTATCCCTGCTTCCTCGCTTCGCTCGCTATCCCGTAGGTGCGCTCGAGCTCCTGCTTGAGCGAATCAAGGTACTGCAAATATTCTTCGCTTGCAACCAGCATCTTCAATCACGCATATCAATATCCTGTGTTTCCGGTTTCGCCGTTCGGCGCTTCGGATCCGTTCATTCACATCTCACCTGTGAAATCAAGCGTTTTGTAATTCCCGCCTTTCATGTCCAGCACCCCCACCAGCCCAGGCGTGGGTATATGGCCCTGCTGGACCTGGAAATCCGTTCTGTCCTGGAACGTCCCGGAGTTTATCACGTGCGTTCCGCGGTAATATGCATACCCGTTCTTGTGCACGTGGCCGCAATGAAGCACGTCCGGCTCCATCTCCAGCACCATGTAGTCCACGCGCTCAGGAACCACCTGGTTTGTCCCGTATATTGGCGAAAGGTGCCTCCTCTTAAGGTACTCGAGCGAGACCTTCTCCGGGCTGTTGTATGAAAGCCCGGATATACCTGAAATCATCGAGTCCATCGAGGTCCCGTGGTAAATGACATGCCGTATCCCCTCTATGGACAGCGCGGTAGGGCTCCCGACCTTTATCACGTCGCTCTTTATCATCGTGTCGTCTATCGCCGGCATGGGCTCGGCCCTCCTGACCGCGTCGTGGTTGCCCGGCCCCACTATCACTTCTATATAATCAGGCACCATCTCCATGTAATTGTCGAAAACCTCGTACTGCTTGTAAACGTCCTTTATCGTGAGGTCCTTCTCCTGCTTCGGATAAATTCCCACGCCGTCAGCTATGTCCCCCGCGATGACCACGTACTTCACTTTGCCCGCTATTTCCCGCTCGCTTCCCTTCAGGTTGAGCCAGTCGATGAACCTCTGGAACTGCTTTTCCAGGAAATGCCTCGAGCCGAAATGGATGTCTGAAATGTACGCGCACGCCACGTCCCTTTCGCTCAGCTTCTTTTCCCTCATGACCGGCAAGTCCGGCCAGTCTATGTCTTCGGCGATGAGGAAATGCTCCAGCACCTTGCCCGTTATGGCAATCACTTCGTCCCGTATCACCCGCTTCGCCTTTGCGTACGTCTTCTCGGTGTTCCTGGGCACCACGACCTTGAACCTCCCCTCTAAATCCTCCACTTCCAGGAGCACGCTCCCCTTCTTTGTGTCCCGCTTGTCGTAAACCATCACGACTATGCGCACATTCTCGTTCACTTCCTTCTTTATGTCCGAAAGGCCCACCGTGGGGTACTTGGACGCGGAAGAGAGGAGCCTGCTCATGCGCTGGTAGCGGTTGCGGAAATAGGCAGTGAAATCCTCCACGCTCCCGGTGGTCCTGGATTTACCCGTGACATCTAATTGGTGCATTATCTTTATGTCAGAATCGTACTCGGAGGCAAGCGCGCGCTCCGAGGAGCGGACCACCTCCACTTTATTTTCCCCGAGTCTTGCAATCGCGGCTTCAGCATCTTCTTTTGCTATGAAAAGTTTCTGGAGCGAAAGCAGTTCCTTCAGCAGCTCTTCGCTCCCGTTTTTGAGAATAAGCTCGGCCTCGAGGGTCAGCCTTATCCCGCTTCCCCTCAGCCTCTCGGAAATCGCGCTGCCCTGATTCGAATTTCCGGAACCCAGCGCGCCTCCATCCGCCACGCCCACCGCCTAGTGCTTTATCGATTCAAGCGCGCTCATGATGCTCCACACCTGCGTCCTGGCGTAGGACGGCATGTTCACGTCCTCGCTCACGGGCTCTATCATGTATATGGCCGCGCTCACCTTGATGGTGGTTTCCTCGCTCGACATGAGCCTGGTCTTCGCGTTCGCAAGAACAGCGCGTATGTTCTTTGGTATTGAGCTGTCCTCCAAAACCGTGTTTATCAATTCTACTACTGCTTGAACCTTCGGCTCCATGAAACCACCTTCGAGAAGTCAGATTGGAATATTACCTATAGCAGATAAAATATAAAAATGGATGTTTGGAAATAGGTCTAGGTGCTTTTATGAACCCCGTCACGCAGCCCTATGCGAAGAAAAGTTTTTCCCCCCTGCTTCTTTTGCCCACGTACGTGGTACTCCCATCCATCTCATTCTACCTGTGCTATCTCTCCAGCTCTAGATTGAGTTGCCACAATTCGCTGAGCATTGACGCTTTCCTCAACTCCAGCTATTTTATTCTCTTCTCAGTTATTTCACTTCTTGAAGCCGCTCTGGTGATTTCTATTTACAGAAAAAGCAAGAGCAATATAAAAATGCAAAACTCCCCCAGAGCGGCGGACGCATTAATACTTCCGTTTGCAATGTGCGATATCCCGCTCATATTGGGCTTCATTCTTTCATACCTGGAACTTAACCCCTGGCTCATCATTCCATTCCAGATTTTCGGCCTAGTATTGTTCTTCTATCTCTACCTGGAGGAAAACAAGGACAAATAAACGGGCCCGATGGGATTGTCAGCTTGCTGACAAATTTTCGCGTCAGCGAAAGCTTTTGAACCCATGGCCTACAGCTTTCCTCCATCACCCGATAAAAATAACCTTTTTCTTTTGGGGTGAAGCCCTCAGCCCTTTTCTTTTTTGGAAAAAGAAAAGGGATATGGGATAGAAGGCTGCCGCGCTATCCAAGCTGCGCTACGGGCCCGCTTCGGTATTATTCTATGGTAAATAAAAGTTAAAAACAGGCCTATTTGCGGCCTATCCCAGCTCCTGGCCGCATTTGATGCAGTAATTGGAACCCGCGGGGTTGGTGTTCTTGCATCTCGTGCACAGCACCACCACCTTTTCCGAAGGCTCGGCATTCTTTCCCGCGCCTGCCTGTGTAGGAGCCTGCGTGATTTTGTTTTTCCCTGCCGCATCCCATATGTCATTGAGCGTGGCCTGCACCTTGTATGTGGTGTACAAAGTCCCCAAAGGTATGAACAGCAGGATAACGTTCAATACCGGGCTCAAGCCGCCCAGCCCGGCCTTCTTCGCTTCGTCGTTGACGTCCCTGAGCCACAGATAATATACATATATGGTCGGCAGCCCGAGCAGCGCGAACCCGAACACCAAGGCCGCCAATCTGCCTCCGGGCGAGCAGTTCACTTTCAGGCAATCCTTCATCTCCGCGTTGGTCTTGTAATACCAGTAAATCCAGTAGAGCCCGCAGGTCACTATAGTAACGAGCAGTATGAACAGGAAGCTTCTTTTCCCAGGAACCATTTCTTCATCCATATTTCCCACCGCACCCATGTCGCACCCTATCTTTAATAATTTTTTGCGAGAGTGTGTCCCTCATGAAGTCAGCCATAGTTTACGAATCCCTGTCCAACGGGAACACCGAGAAGGTGGCCAGGGAAATGGCCGCGGCACTCGATGCAAAATTAATCCCGGTGAAGGAGGCGCGCGTGGACGAGCTGATTTACTACGACATGCTCGGCTTCGGCACAGGAATATTCGGAGGTTCCCCTTACAGGAGCATAATCGGACTTGCGGGAAGGCTCCCTGATATGAAGGGACACAAGGCGTTTGTATTTTCCACCGGGGGCGAAGGCAATCCAAAACACCACCGCGCGCTCACGGAAAAAGTGCTGGGCAGAGGCTTTGAACTCGCAGGGGAATTCTGCTGCAAGGGGGAAGTTTCCAAGATGAAAATACTTTTCTGGACGATAAAATTCAAGGAACCAACAAATCTCGGGCAACCGAACGAAGACGATTTGGAAAATGCGCGGAAGTTCGCGAAAAGCCTGCTGAAAAAATGATAATTTTATGGGATGGGGTATGAAAAAAATGCTCGGTCTGATTGCAGTGTTGATTGTTGCAGAGCTTCTGCTGGCTGGCTGCACTAGTACGCAGCCTCCTGCCGGGAACGCCACGGGCAGTACGGTGGCGATACAGAACTTTGCGTTCAACCCTGCGACATTGACTGTGAAGGCCGGAGCGACCGTGAAATGGACGAACGAGGACGCGGCGCCGCACCAGATAAATTCAGGCACGTTCAACTCGCAGTCGTTGAACACAGGCGATTCATTCGAGTTCAAATTCGACACGCCGGGAGCGTACAATTACACGTGCTCCATACATCCTTCGATGAAGGGCGCGATAGTGGTGCAATAGGCCGCAGGAGACGATGCCATGCTGCAGGAAATAAGCTATTACCTGGTTTTCGGGAAGCCGCTCATAATGTACATTGGAATAGCTACGATGCTTTCGCTTCTCGCTACCGCAACCATAGGATTCCTGAACTACACTGGCCGCAAAATCATTCCGTTCAAATGGCACCCTCGCATGGCCGCACTAACAATACTGCTTGCGCTTATCCACGGCATCCTGGGCGTTCTGCTCTATTTCTGAGCCCAATAAGTAAGGCAAATTTAAGCTGGGTAAGGGAGTTGAGCCCTTCTATCCCGCTTACTGCTATGCAGGAAGGCATTCGTCGGTTCGCCGACGAATCCAATCTGCAGGCGGGCACATAGCCGATCTGTCAACCCAGCTCGACAGGGGGCTTCTTATTATTAGTTCGCCCCCTTCAGTTGTGGTCGGTAGTCCGACCACTTCCCCGACAAAGTGCTACGCACCTTACGGTTCCGTGATACCCCCTTGCAAAAATAATCTCTTTCGTTGCTCAGGGTAACTCTATTTATCCTTAAAACGGCTTTTAAACACTATTGTTATTTTAAAAACATTTCCGACCTTAAAGTTATTCCTGGGAGCTCACTTTCTTTTTTGAGGGTGAAACACTCAGACCCTTTTTTCTTTTAAAGAAAAAAGGGGATATGTGGTGGGCTCGTAGCTCAGCTTGGCCAGAGCGGCGGACTTTTAATCCGTAGGCCAGGGGTTCAAATATTTTCTGTTTCGGAACGCGAAATCCGAAACCGGAAACTGGATTTCCCCTCGAGCCCGTCATGTTTTTATGCGTGATTTAAGATGGTCGTGAAACTGTTCGAAGGAGTTTTCAGCGTTGACGGTCGGTTAGCCACAGAAAACCTGGCCCCCGGGGCCCGAGTTTACGGGGAAAAGCTCCATAAGATAGATGAAAAGGAATACCGCGAATGGGACCCCTACAGGAGCAAGCTCGCCGGAGCGATAAGGCGCGGCCTGAAGGAAATGCCCATACAGCCCGGGATGAATATTCTTTACCTGGGCGCGAGCACAGGCACAACCCCTTCCCATGTTTCGGACATAATAGGGCCTGAAGGAACGGTTTTCTGCGTCGAGATTTCAGCGACCAGCATGAGGCAGCTGCTTCCGCTCTCGGAAAAAAGGGAGAACCTGGTTCCGATACTAGGGGACGCGAGAAAGCCCGATGATTACAAAGATGTGGGCAAAGTTGATGTGATATACCAGGATGTTGCACAGCCGGACCAGGACGACATACTCATCATCAACGCGAAAAAATTCCTCAAGAAAGACGGATTCGCGATGCTGTGCATAAAGAGCCAGAGCATAGACGTGCTGAAATCCCCCCGCGACGTTTTCGCAATCGTGAAGAAGAAGCTCGAACCGCATTTTGATGTCGTGCAGGAAATGGAACTTGAGCCTTTTGACAAGGACCATCTCTTCATCGTCCTGAAAAAGAAGTGAAAAAATATTCAGAGGCTTCTCCTGTACTCGGCGTATTCAGCGAGCTTCTTCACCGCTTTCACCGCAGAGAGCGGATTGTTGTATGTTGGAACGCCGTTGCTTTCCAGCATCCTTCTCTGCTCCTCGGTGTACTTTCCGCCCATCGCAACAACCGCAATTGGCTTCCTCTTGTCGTCCGACGCCTTTATGAGCACCTTGAGCAGCCTCTCGTCTATGGGCGGGACCTGGAACAAGACATCGATGATTATCGCGTCCATGTTCGCGTCCCGCATGAACGCCTCTATCGCCCCGGAGAATTTCTCGACTCCGGCGTCGGCAATCAGGTCCAGCGGATTGCCCGCGCTCCCGTACGAAGGAAGCGAAGCGCCAACTGCCTTTTTTGTCCCGGTTTCCATCCTGCCCAGCTCAAGGCCTTCCTGCTGGAGCGCATCGGCTGTAAGCACTCCTATTCCGCCTCCGTTGGTTATCACGCCGATTTTCCTTCCGCGAGGGAGCGTCTGCCTGAATATCTTCACGAAATCAAACAACTCCTCGAGGCTCTCGGCTTCTACTACCTTCGCCTGCCTGAACGCAGCCTTGTACGCGAGGTAATCCCCGGCGAGGTTCCCGGTGTGCGAACGCGCGGCCTCGCTCGCCTCCTCCCCTCTCCCAGCCTTGAGCACTATTATCGGTTTTTTCCTATTTGTCCTCTTCATCGCCTCGAAAAGCTTCCTCCCGTCCTTCGCTCCTTCTATGTAAAGTATGATAGTCTCGGTCTTCCCATCCGCTTCCAGGTAATCCAGCAGCCCGGCCTCCGAAATAACCGCGCCGTTCCCGTAGGATATGAATTTGGATATGCCGACCCCGTAGCTGGCCGCGAGGTCCACAATCGTGCTCCCCACCCCGCCACTTTGGGTTATGAACGAAATAGAGCCGGGCGCGGGCCTCTGGAATTTGTAGAAAGGCATGAATATGCTGTCCACCCGTGTGTGCGGGTTGAGCACCCCGAGGCAGTTCGGCCCGATGAGCGCGATATTGTTTTTGACGCAGATGCCTTTCACCTGCTGTTCGAGCGCGTCGTTCCCGACTTCGGCAAAGCCGCCGGAAAGGACCACAGCGCTTTTTATCTTTTTCCGTCCGCACTGCTCTAGGATTCCAGGAACGGTTTGCGCAGGCGTGGCAATTATCGCCGCATCCACATTCCCGCCCACTGCGAGCACGTCCGAGTAACACGTGAGCCCAAGCAGTTTTCCGTACTTGGGGTTTACGGGGTAAAGTTTCCCCCCGAAACCGCCTTCGACGAGGTTCTTGAGTATCACGCATCCCAGCTTCTCAGGATTGTCGCTTGCCCCTACCACCGCGAGGCTCTTTGCTTCGAACAGGTATTTCAGGTTTTTGAGCAGTTTGTCCATGCACTATCTCCTCAGCCTTTTCTGCACAGCTTCGCCCTGGAGCTCCCTTAGCGCGTCCTTCGCAATCCACCTCGCGCTCTTAGAGTCAAGCTTTTCAATTTCCCTTGCAGTCCGTATCGCAGATTTGTTGAGGCTTTTGCTGCGTTTGCCGATGTTGCGCAAAGCCCAGTTTACCGCCTTCCTCACGAAATTCCGCCCGTCCCCGGATTCGCGTTTTATCGTAGGGTAGAATTTCTCGAATTTCGCATCAGGGGCTTTTTTGTCGTGGATTGCAAGCGATGCCATCAGGGCGAAGCCGGAGCGCTTTACGAATTCCCCCTCGCGTTTGCTCCATTCGAAGGCTTTTTTGTAAGCAAAAGGCGTCTTGTCGAAGAGGCGGAAGCAGACCTGGTCGCAAACGTCCCAGGAATCGAAATCGGAAACCCACGCCTCCATCATGGATTCGGAGGTTTTTTCATGGTCCGCAACCATGGCCGCAAGTATCCGGGCTTCGTGGATTCCTGAGTTCCACAATTTGAGCGCGAGCCTGTGGTCGATGCCTATTTTCCTGGACAGCGCGATGAGTTCAGGGGCGCAAATCCCGAGCGTGTTCTTCGGATTAATTCCGAAGCGCGCCATGCCCGCAACGTTTTCGGGATTCGCATTTTTCTTCAGCTTCTTCAAAACCTTTTCGTATTCCAATCACTTCACCCTGGTTTCAAATCCGATTTTTTCGAGCTTCTGCAAAGCATTTGAAACATTCTTTGCTTTGACCAGCACATGGTCTGTGGAATAAGAAGATATGGCGAATATGCTGATTCCCTCTTCTGCCAGAGCTTTCGCAATACGGGCCAGAAACCCCACCACGTTGAAATCCATTACACCATCAAACGTTATTATCTTCCAATTCCTTTCAACGTTGAGCACATCCTCTGGTTTCAGTTTTTTTAATTTCGATTGCTCGATTACAACCGTGATTTCGTTTTTATCCCTCACCACTGCAAATGCATCTGGGACAATTCTCTTCGCGCTCATTACCGCAAACGTTTGCCTCCAAACGTACGCTTTTTTCTTTTTGCCAGTCATTTTTGTTACCAGTTACCTGCTTATCCTCGCATCCACTATGTCGTAGCCTTTGTCGTCGAAAATCACCGGATTCAGGTCCAGCTCCTTTACGTCATCCTTGTGCATGAACCTGCACGTCGCGAGCATCAGCTCCTTCAATCCGTCTACGCTTATTCCCTTCTGCCCGCGCGTTCCCTTCAGTATGGGGTGGCTTTTCAGCTCGTCAATCATCTCCTCCACGTCCGCCTCGCTGATGGGGCACAGCCGCGCGGTTATGTCCCTGAAAACCTCCACGTAAACCCCGCCGAGCCCGAGCACAATGACGTGCCCGAACTGCGCGTCCTTCTTCCCGCCTATTATCAGTTCAATCCCTTTGCGGGCCATCTTCTGCACCAGCATTCCTCGGATTTCGTGCCCTTCCGCGCCCTCCATTATCTCGTCGTATGCCAGGGAAAGCGCCTGGTCGTTCCGTATCCCGATTTTCACACCTCCCACGTCGGTCTTGTGCGAAATCCCCTCGGATATGATTTTGAGCGCCACCGGGTAGCCCATGGACCTCGCGATGAGATGTGTTTCCGTCTTAGTCTTGGCCCAGCCGTAAGGCAGGAGCCTGAACCTGTTCCTCTTCAGCAATTCGAAATCCTCGAGCATGCCCATGCGTCCATTTCTTTGATTAGGTTTTTAATTTCTCTTCATCCCCTATCTCCATATGATTGAAATAGACGGGGCATATGGAGAAGGCGGCGGCCAGATAATCCGCACGGCGCTTTCCCTAGCCTCCATAACGAAAAAATCCGTGCTGGTGAGGAACATACGCGCGAACCGGCCGAATCCGGGCTTGGCGGCCCAGCATCTCACCGCAGCGCGCGCAGTAAGGAGCATATGCAGAGGCACCCTTTCCCATTGCGAGATAGGAAGCACGGAATTCACGTTCGAGCCCGGTGAAATAGTGGGCGGCAAATACGAGTTCAACATAGGCACCGCAGGCTCGACGGTTCTGGTCGCACAGACCCTGCTCCCCATCCTTTTATCCGCATCAAAACCGAGCGCGGTGCGCATAATAGGAGGCACCCATGTGATGAAAAGCCCATCCTATGACTATTTTGAAAAAGTGTTCATGCCCGCCATAGCGCTTTTCGGCGCAGAAGCCAAATGCCGCCTCATCAAAACAGGCTATTTCCCGAAAGGGGGCGGGGAAATCGAGCTGGAGGCCCGCCCTTCCAGGCTTTCAGGGAATTCGGCGTGGCTCAGGGAAAACGAGACATCGGTCCTCATAAGGCTTTCAGGCCTCCCGCTTTCCATAGGGGTGCGCGAGAAAAAGGTTTTCGTGCAGAACGAGATAGGGCGCGTGCGAATAGTAAAAGAGGAAGGCGAGCCGGCCAACGCAATCCTCGCATGGAGCGGTTTCCTGGGCGCGTACGCGCTCGGGGAAAAAGGCAGGCGGGCTGAGCAGGTGGCCCAGGAATGCCTGGATTTCCTGCTCTCCGAGAAGCGCGCAGGCAGCGAAGTTGACCGCCATCTCGCGGACCAGCTGCTCATCTACGCCGCGCTTGCAGAGGGGGGCTCAGGGTTTAAAACATCCGCGGGCACAACCCATACCGAAACGAATGCGTACGTAATCTCAAGGTTCCTCGGCAGGAGGATAAGCCTCGAGGGCGGGAACATAGGTGTGGAATGAATGGCGGTAATGCTTGACAAGAAAGGGCTCATCGCGTCCGTGCTCATGGGCATACTGACCTTCTTTTTCGGGGGGAGCAGCTACCTCGCGCTCCTCCTCGCATTCCTCTTCATATCTGTAATAGTCACGCGCTACGAGGGGTATGACAAAAAGGAGATGGGAATATACGAATACGAGCGGAGCTGGGAGAACGTGCTGAGCAACGGCCTGCTCCCCACCATTCTCGCATTCCTCGGCGCGTTCCTGGGCCCGATGCCG
>JBAZLI010000022.1 GCA_041650355.1 Candidatus Micrarchaeia archaeon
AAGCGACAACTACATGTATGGAATACACTTCCAGCGCAACTTCGATGTGGATGCTCACAGCAACCTGATCGCCAACAACACCGTAAATGGAAATGACGTTTATGGGATTTTGATCGAAAGCTTCAACAACAGCCGCAACAACACCGTAACCGGAAACACCCTGACCCACAATACGGATGGCGCCATCTACATAGTGGGGCCAACCGCGTGCGATATAACGGGAGATACTGTGACCGACAACTTCCTCGACTCAAACGGGAACGGGCTCATGGTCGGGCAAACCGATGGCACCACTTTCGCGAACAACACCGTACTCAACAGCAGCAACACCGGCTTCTTTTCATACAAGGCAGCCTCCCGCATCTATGAAAACACTTTATGCGGCAGCGGATGGACCGACATGTACTCATACAACTGGTCCGACCATGCGTCAGATGGCGATGACAATACCTGCGACCATTTCGGCGGATGGAACGACAACGGCACCGCGGGCTGCACCAACCTCTGCCCTAATGTTTCGCTTGCAGTGGTCCTTCTGTTCCCTGAAAACGGCTCGTTTTTCCCAAGCAACGATTCCCTCAACCTCACTTTCATAGCCAACGACATCCTGAACGGCACCACCCTCAACTGCACCCTCAACATTACAAACACCTACGATAATGCCACCCTGAACGTGGATGCCCAAAGCAGAGTGCCAAAGTCCACATCTGTCGCTGGCCTCGGCGCAGGGAATTACGTGTGGCAGGGAGTATGCATCAACTTTGAAAACCAGACCGGCATTTCCATACCAAGTGCGTTCATATTGAACGCGGTGTGCGGCAATCTGATATGCGAGTCCAACGAGACCTGCGACAACTGCCCTGTGGACTGCGGCATTTGTCCGTACTGCGGAGATGGGAACTGCAGTGCAGGCGAGACCTGCACCCGATGCCCAGAAGACTGCGGGAGATGCTCCGGAGGGTCCAGTCCTTACTGCGGGGACGGAAGATGCAACGGAGATGAGAATTGCTCCACCTGTGCAGGCGATTGCGGAGCCTGCCCTGGCCCAGTGTGCACTCCTGCAAATTGCAACGGAACCTGCGTAAACGACACCTGTGTGCTTCCTTACTGCGGAGACAACGCGTGCGGTGCAGGAGAAAACTGCTCCATCTGTCCATCTGACTGCGGCCAATGCCTGTCCCTTCCCATGTGTGGGGACGGAACGTGCGGCTCGGATGAAAATTGCTCAACCTGCACTGCTGACTGCGGCAATTGCACCATCCCAGTTTGCAGCCCTGCAACGTGCCCAGACGGAGCATGCATAAACAACACCTGCGTGGCGCCATATTGCGGCGACGGCTCCTGCAACGCTAATGAAAGCTGCTCCGCATGCGCTTCTGACTGCGGAAAGTGCGCTGATTGCAATTCTGATTCAGAATGCTCAGCAAGCGAAAGATGCTCGTCCGGCGCATGCATCCAGAAAACCGGATGCGCTTACAGTAATCCAGGCTGCGGGCCTTGCTTCTTGTGCACCAGCAATGCGTGTGCGCAATCCCCAAGCACGTTCAGCATTGAGGCGCAGCCGGAAGTGCCCGTAAACAGCACTGTTGAAGCCGCCATCCTGGACCAGAGCGGCTTCCCCGTTGCCGGCCTCCAGGTAAAGGTTATTGACCCGCTTAACTCAACCTCAGGATACACAACCAATTCAACAGGAAAATTCACATTCGTTCCATCCATCGCAGGCCAGTATTCGTATCAACTGCCCTGTGAACTGGCCAAGTTCACGAATGCCCTGGCAACATCGGGTTATGACCCGTCAGCTCCTGCCGGAACCAGGACCCTGATAATCCCGGTCTACGTAACAGAGCCCAGTTCGCTCCAGCTTTCCGTCCTGAGCTTGGGAAAACCCATGCAAGCCAGCCTCAGCATAGCCAAGCCGGACACTTCAGCAACCGACACGGCGACTGATGCAGGGGGCAGGTACCAGGGCGTCCTTACAGTGCCCGGAAAGTACGTGTTCACGATAACCGCGTACAATGCGAAGAGCCTTGCCGCCGACATTGAGCTAAGCCCGCTTCCAGCGGCAAGAGGAATACTGGAAGAGCCGGCATTCTGGGTGCTCCTTATCCTGCTGTTCGTGCTGCTCGCATCCGCCTACCTCCTCAGGAACCGGCTCATTCCATCGCTCGCGCGAAAATGAACTTCGTTGGAATCGGATAATTTCCAAGAAAGAGAAATTGGATGAATTCAGATGGCAAAACTGAACCGCACGCTCTCGCTTTTTGACGCGGTCAACATCGCTCTCGGCTCAATAATAGGCGCAGGCATCTTCGTGATACTGGGCTCTGCTGCAGGCATCGCAGGCCCTGCAGTTTTCCTTTCAGTGCTGGTAGCCGCCGCGGTTGCGCTGATGACAGGCCTGGCAAGCTCAGGGCTGAGCAGGCGCTTCCCGAAAAGCGGCGGAGCCTATCTCTTCGCAAGGGAAGCGATTTCCCATTCCGCAGGATTCATAGTGGGTTGGATCTGGCTTTTTTCCAACATAGCGGCCGGCGCGACCGTGGCAGTCGGATTCGGTCATTATCTCGCCTTCTTCCTCCCTTCCGTGCCCGCCAACCTGGCGGCCGCTCTGATAGTGTTACTCGCGACTGCGATAAACCTCCTGGGAGCAGGCCAGTCCAGCAAGGTCAACAACGTGCTCGTCGCCCTGAAAGTGCTCATACTCCTAGCTTTCGTCGCCGTCTCATTATTTTTCTTCAAGCCAGCCAATTTCTCACCTCTCGCTCCTTTCGGAATTGCCGGGATACTCGCAGGAGCCGCAACGATTTTCTTCGCCTATGCAGGATTCGCGCGCGTCGCAGTGATTGCGGACGAGGTGAAAAATCCGGAAGTGAACGTCCCAAAAGCCACGATAATCTCCATAGCAGTTTCAACCCTGCTCTATTCCGCAGTCGCGGTAGGTGCGGTGGGCCTCGCGGGCTGGCAGGCGCTTTCGGAATCCGGCTCGCCGCTCGCAGACGCGCTTGCCTCTGTCGGGCTGGGCTTCGGCGCATCCATAATAGCCGCAGGCGCCCTCATAGCCACCGGCACAGTGGTGCTTTCCTCAGTTCTCGGCCTTTCAAGGCTCGCATTTACCATGGCCGAAGCGAAAGAGCTTCCGGGCTGGCTTGGCGCAATAGGGAAATCATCTGTCCCAGCAAATTCCATACTCGTGAGCGGCGCAGCCACGCTCCTGTTCGCGCTTTTCGCGGACCTTCCGCACATAGCCTACATAAGCAGTTTCTCCCTGCTTCTCTACTATGCGGCGATAAACCTGAGTGGAATCAGAATACTGGATGGAAATGCTCGTTACGCGGCATTCGGCGGCCTCCTTTCCTGCGCGATTCTCATGTTCAGCCTGCCGCTCCAGTCCTGGCTGGTGGGATTGGCGGCAGTAACACTAGGAATACTATACTATCTACTATTCGTAAGGGAAAGAGGAAAAAATTAAAAGAAAATTACGGAAGCGTGACGTCATCGCAGGTTCCGTACCCTGCCGGCGCCTTGCAGTTGTTGTCCTTCGCGTATTGCAGAAGCCCCTGATACGCTGTGACCAGGCTGGGGCAGTCTTCTGTGCACTTGTTTTCGTACACGCCCATCCTGTCGTAGAAATCCCGCGCCCTCGCGACTCCGTTGAAATTGGCCGAAGCGCAGGAATAGCAGCCAGGGCTGTTCTCCTGGTCGTACTCGGTCTTGGCAGTCTGGTAGTCGCTGCAGCAGGAAGCGCATTTTCCGCACAGGTCCATTACGCGGAGGTTGCGGCATTCACTGCTCTGCGTCATCAGGTTGCTGGTCAGAGAACTCAGCGTAGCAGTGGAAGCGCAATTGGACATGCTTACATTGCCCGTGCCTCCGGCGCATAAACTCGGAGACGCCACAGTGGTCCCGTCCGGACACACGTACTCCTTTTGCGCATAATTCAGCTTCACCCAGCCATTGCCGAACTCCACGCACCCGAATGCGAGAATCAGGGCCAAAAACAACATCACGAACACCATCCTCATTCAATCACCTGGTAGGCACTTCAGGCCGCACAATTAAAAATATTGGCAAAATCCGGCGTTCATTTAATTGATGCGAGCTGGAAATCCAGTATTTTTCAAAGGTTTATGCGGTTCGAAGTGGACCAAATTCGCCAACCTTTATAAACTCTTCCCAGGAATATTCTTCCACTACGCTCAGCAGCCGGTATCTTTCAGACTCGTTCCAAGCATGCCGGCGCGCATTTCGAAACCTTTCCCCGCACGGATGAATTCTCTGCGTAGGGGGGAAGAAATCGGGATGTCCGTTACGCATGCTGTCGCTTCAGCCAGTAATGAACCGGGATGATGATATGGATAAATGCGATGACAAGAACTGCTTCGTGCACGGAAACCTGAAAGTGAGGGGCTCGAGGATAGTCGGGGAAGTGGTGAGCGACAAGGGCAAGCGCACCGTAATCGTGGAGAGGAACATCTCCAGCATAATGCCCAAGTACAACAGGATTTCAAAAGAGCGCAGCCGGGTCGCAGCGCACAACCCGCCGTGCATAAACGCGAAGACCGGGGACACAGTGCGCATAGGCGAGACGAGGAAGATAAGCAAGATAAAGGCCTGGACCGTTGTCGAAGTGATAACCGCGGCCAAGGGGAAAGCATAATCCACTCATGGAAGGTGATTGCAGATGAAAGGACTCGGTTCTCATATCGTAAGGTGCCTGCCCGTGGGCGCAAGGGTTACCTGCCACGACAACAGCGGCGCCAAGGAAGTTGAAATAATCAACGTGCTCACGCTCAAAGGGGTGCGCGGCCGCGTTCCAACCGCAGGGATAGGGGACGTGGTAATCGCTTCGGTGAAGAAGGGCAAGCCGGAAATGGTGAAGAAAGTGGTGCGCGCCCTCATCGTGAGGCAGAAGAAGGCGTTCAAGCGCGCCAACGGCATGACCGTGCAGTTCGAGGACAACGCAGCAGTCCTTGTGACCGAGGACGGTTTGCCGATAGGCACCGAAATCAAGGGCGTGGTGGCCAAGGAGATTACCGAGAGGTACCCCAAGGTTTCCGCCATAGCCCCCGGAGTGATATAATCGGTGGTTATGATGAAAAAGGACACTGAAAGAAAGAAATTCCACGAAGCGAAGCTCCACGAGCTGAGGCCCAGGATGCACATGCATCTTTCCAAGGACCTCAGGACGAAACTCAAAATCAAGAATCGCGCGCTCCTTGTGAACAAGGGGGACAGCGTGAGGATTATGCGCGGCTCGGGCAAGGGGAAGACCGCGAAAGTGGGCCGCGTGAGCTACGCGAAAGGCGTGGTTTACCTGGAGGGAATCTCGCGCAAGAACGCGAAAGGGACCGAAATCCTCATTCCGTTCCAGGCCTCGAACCTCCTGCTCCTCGAGCTCAACATGAGCGAAGGGAGGAAGAGGCAGTTCGGAATGCCCGCCGAGCAGAAAGGCGAAGTGAAAGTTTAGGCTTGAAAAGGTGGAACGATGGCTAAGAAAGGACGAACATATCACACGAAAAGAATCGCAATCACGAAAGCTATACCTGTGAGCGACAAGAAAGCGAACACGTTCATGATAAGCACCGATCCAGGCCCGCATCCGCGGAGCAAGGCAATCCCCCTGGGAGTGCTCCTGCGCGAAGTGCTCGGCGTGACCCGGACAGCATCCGAGAGTAGGAAGGTGCTCAACTCCAAAAGCGTCCTCGTGGACGGAAAGCCCAGGAGGGAGCCCAAGTTCCCGGTAGGCCTGATGGACGTGGTTTCGTTCCCGAAGGTGAACCGCTCCTACAGGATAGTTGTGAACAGGAAGAGCCAGCTGGTTCCGCTCGAGATAAAGCACTCAAGCTCGAAAATCGGGAAGGTGGTGAACAAGCACACGGTCCGCGGCGGAAAGACAACAATCACGCTTCACGATGGAAGGAACATACTCGCGGACAACAACGTGCGCGTGGGGGACAGCGCGGTAATCTCTGTCCCGGACCAGAAGGTCGCGAAGGTCCTCAAGTTCGAGCCCGGCGCCAAATGCCTCGTCACCGAGGGCGCGCATGCGGGCGTGGTCGCGAAGCTCGAGGAAGTCATCAAGAGGGAAGGAAGCTGGACCGAGGCGCGGCTCAAGGGGGCCGAGGAATTCGTCACGGTAGCTAAATACCTCTTCGTCGTGGACGATTCATTCGAAGGTGCATGATTATGGAATCCAACCCCATGAGGGAAGCTGTGATAGAGAAAGTCACGGTGAACGTAGGCGTCGGCTCTCCGGGCGAGAGGATGGACGGCATAAAAGCCGTCGTGGAAAAGCTCGCGGGCGCGAAATTCGTGGAAACCAAGGCGAGGAAGAGGAACCCGGTGTTCAAGCTCCGCGTCGGCCTGCCCATAGGGCTCAAGACCACCCTGCGCGGGAAGAAGGCGCTGGATTTCCTGAACCGCGCGCTCGATTCCAGGAAGAGGAAGCTTAACGCATCCTGCTTCGACAAGCTCGGGAATTTCTCTTTCGGCGTGAAGGAGTACATAGATTTTCCGGGCGCGAAATACAACCCCGCGGTGGGCGTGTTCGGCTTTGATGTTTGCGTGACGCTAAGGCGCAAGGGCAGCAGGGTGGGAGCCAGGATGCGCGTCCCGGGAAAGGTGGGGAAGAAGCACATGCTCACAAAGGCAGACGGGCTTGAGTTCGCAAAGTCAAAACTCAACGCCAAGATGGAGGAATAGGGGTGTTATGATGACGGTTTCTCTCGATGAAAAATACAAGGGAAAGGGAACCAGGAAGTGCCGGATATGCGGGAACGCCCGCGCGGTCATACGGAAATACAACCTGCACATATGCAGGAGATGCTTCCGCGAGGTCGCAGAGCACATCAATTTCAGGAAATACTAAGGTGATGGCATGGACATAGTCGCTGATGCTCTCAACACGTTGAAGACGCACGAGATAGCTGGCCAGAGGCACTGCACGGTGAAATCCTCCAGGCTGATAGGCAAGATTCTCGACATACTCAAGAGCGAGGGCTACATCTCCGCGTACAGGAACGTCGAGGACGGCAGGGGGAGCAAGTTCGAGATAGAGCTCGCGGGCAAGATAAACGAGGCCAAGGTGATAAAGCCGAGGCTGCCCATAAAGAAGGACGAATGGCCCAGGGTGGAGGAGCGCTTCCTTCCAGCCTACAACATAGGGGTGATAATAATATCCACCTCCAAGGGCGTGCTCACCAATTCCCAGGCCCAGGACCTCGGCGTGGGCGGAAGGCTGATAGCTTACGTTTACTAGGTGCTCATATGGACATACCCGGCGGAGTCACTATAACAATCGAGGGTTCATTGGTGAAAGCCAAGGGCCCGAAGGGCGAATCCCAGAAGCAGTTCAGGGTGCGCAACGTCTCCATAAAAAGCGACGGAAAGAAGGTGGAGGTGGAGTGCGCGGACCCGGCAGTGAAGGGCACGGTGGAAGCCCACATCCGCAACCTCGTGAAGGGTGTGCAGGAGGGCTACGTGCGCAAGATGAAGATGATATACGCGCACTTCCCGTTCACTCTGGAAACGAAGGGAGACACGCTCATGGTGAAGAACATGCTCGGAGAGAAGCTCCCGCGCAAGTTCAAGATAATCGGCAAGACCAAGATAGAAGTGAAGGGGCAGGAGGTAACCATCTCGGGCCCGAGCAAGGACGACGTAGGCCAGACAATCGCGAATATGAAGACCGCGCTCAAAATAAGGGAGAAGGACCCGCGCGTGTTCCAGGACGGTATCTACGAAGTCGCATAGGTGGTCATGATGAACAAGAAATCCAAACCGGCCTTCAACGTGCTCAATTCAGGATTCAAGAAGAGGGTGAAGCACAGGTGGAGAAGCCCCCGGGGCACGGACAACAAGAAGAGGATAAGGTGCGCTTTCGCAGGAGCGAGCCCGCGCATAGGCTACAAGAACGCAGGCGCAGTGCGCTGCCTACATCCTTCCGGGATGCACGAGGTTTTGGTGCACAACGAGAAGGAGCTCAGGGCCGCGGTGGGAAAAGCCGCGCGCATCGCCTCCGGCGTGGGGAAGAAGAAGCGCGAGAGCTTCAGGAAGATAGCCGCCGAGCTCAAGCTGAAGCTTCTAAACTGAGGTGTTCATATGCTTTCAACCGTGAAAAGGCTCGCATCCGAAATCCTGGGGGTGGGCGTGAGCAAGATAAGGATAAAGCCAGAAGACATCGGGCGCGCGGAGAGCGCGCTCACGCGCGAGGACGTGAGGGGCCTGATAAAGGACAAAGTGATAATAGTGAAGCGCAGGCCTGGCTTCAAGGTCCTCAACAGGAGGAAGAAGAAGCTCAGGGGCTCCAGGAAGGGCAGCATGAACAGCCGCGCCCCGGAAAAGGGGAAGTGGATGACAAGCGTGCGCGCACAGCGCAAGTACCTCAGCGAGCTCGTTTCCGCCGGAAACCTGGAGAAATCCAGCAAGCGCAAAGTCTACCTTAGGATAAAAGGGGGCTCCTTCAAGGGCAAGAAAGCGATGCTCATGTACCTCAAGGACAACAGCATGTACGTGGAGAAAGCCGGAAGCCCGGAAAAGGCCCCGAAGCCCAGGCCCGCGAAGGCCGAAAAGGCGAAGGAGGCGCAGGAGCCCAAGAAATGACTGGAAACTAAAAACTACCGAATGAACGGGAAACGAAAAAAAAGAAAAATGACCCGAAACGTTCGAAACGTGGATGTTGAAACGAAAACGAGAAAAACGATGACGAAGAAATGGCTCGAAATGAAAATGAAGAAAAAGGAAAAAATGGCGCGAAACTAAAACGATGGCATGAAGCGAAACGAAAATGATGATATGAATAAGGTGTTAGCATGAAAGTCCATACAACGTTCATAATGCCCTTCAGGAGAAGGCGCGAGGGAAGGACCGACTACAGGAGGAGGCTCTCGCTCGTGCGGGGCGGGGAAACCCGGATGGTGGTGAGGCGCTCGAACAAGGGATTCCTCATCCAATTCGTGGAATACAGCGAGCTCGGCGATAAAACATTATACACGATGCACTCCTCCCAGCTCAAGAAGCTGTTCAATTTCCCTTCCAAATGCAACACCCCAACCGCTTATCTTTCCGGCCTCTACGCCGGAAAGCACGCGCAGTCCAAGGGGGTTAAAGCCGCGGTCGCGGACATAAGCGCCACCGCGTCAAAAGGCGCAAACGTGTTCGCCGCCGTGAAGGGCGCGATTGATTCCGGAGTGAAAATCCCGTTCGACGAGTCCAAAGTGGTTCCCGAGCGCCTTAGCGGCTCCCACCTGAAGAATGTGGGCGCGGCGTTCGAGGAAGCCAAGAAAAAGATTCTATCATGAGGTGCTTGAATGAGCGAAAAAGTTGCTGTCGTTGACAAGGAAAACTGGAATCCGAAGACCCAGCTCGGGAAAATGGTGAAGAGCGGCGAAATAACCACTTTCGAGCAGATAGTGGACATGGGAAAGCCCGTGCTCGAGGCCGAGATAGTGGACGTTCTGCTTTCCAACCTGAAGGCTGAAACGCTTCTAATAAAAAGCACCCAGCGAACCACGGACTCGGGAAGGAAAATCCAGTTCCGCGTGGTGTCCGTAGTCGGGGACTCGAACGGCCACGTGGGCATCGGAGTGGGCAAGTGCGACGAGATAAAGCCCGGCATAGACTACGCGATACGGGACGCGAAGAAGCACATGATTTCAGTTAAGCTCGGATGCGGCTCCTGGGAATGCAAGTGCCATTCCACCCATTCGATAACCAAGGCTTCCAGGGGCAAGGAGGGCAGCACAATAGTGGTGCTCAAGCCAGCGCCCAAGGGGCTCGGCATCGCGTCCAACGCGACCATAAAGAAGGTGCTTACGATAGCCGGCGTGAAGGACGCATGGAGCAGCACGACCGGAAGCACAAAGAACATATACAACACCTCGATGGCCACGATAAAGGCGCTCGAGAACATAACCGCGGTGAAGCCCCACCCCGTGAAGGGCGAGGCCAGCTGAATTCTGTTGATTTGAACCGGTGATATGGATGAAGATTGCGATAATACGCGTGAGGGGGCGCAGGAACATGGACCCCAAGATAAAGATGACGCTCGAGCTCCTCAACCTCCGCAGGCCGAACCACTGCGTTGTGGTGGAGGACACGCCCTACTTTAAGGGCATGTTCAACCTCGTGAAGGATTACGTGACGTTCGGGCCGATAAGCGAGCAGGCTCTCGCGCATCTCCTCTACAAAAGGGGCAAGCGCGGCTCCAAGCGCCTTTCCGAGACTTCCAAGGAGGGCGAAATCGCGGAAATCGCAAAGAAGCTCATGGCCCCGGGCGCGAAGACCAAGGAATTCGCTGACCCGGTGTTCACGCTCAGGCCCCCGAGCAAGGGGTACAAGGACATAAAGCAGCACTACCCGCGCGGGGATTTGGGCGCAAGGCCTGACATTTCCGCATTAGTGAAGAGGATGGCATAGCGGTGATTACGATGACCAACAGGAAAGACAAGCGCACGAAGTCGTACCGGGGCCTGGGAAGCCACGGCGCAGGCAACGCGAAGAACAGGAGGGGGAGCGGAAACCGCGGAGGCGTAGGCCATGCAGGGCTGAACAAGCACAAGAAAACCTGGATGGTCAAATATGCTCCGGACTATTTCGGCAACCACGGATTCGTTAATCCGACGAAGGAGGAGCTAAAGGTTTTAAATGTATTCGACATAGAAAACCTAGCCAGGAAGGGCTCCCTCGAGAAGAGGGGGACCGCGCTCCACTTCACGTTCGAAGGCAAGATTCTCGGCTCCGGCGAAATCATCTCTCCGGTCAATGTGCAGGCGCTCGGCTGGAGCAAGAAGGCCGAGGAGAAGATAAAGCAGGCCGGAGGCGCGCTGAGCAAGCTCGAGCGCCCGGGCAAGAAGGAGAAGGCCGCAAAGGGGCAGCCGGCAGAGAAAACCGGGAAAAAAGCGGCATGAATCCGCTGAGCACTCAAGTTTACAGGTGAACCGATGGGCATCGTAGAGATATTTTCATCCATAGCCAAACTGCTTCCGGAAGTGAAAGTCCCCGAGAGCCCGGTCTCCATAAAGGAGAAGCTCATGTGGGTGGCTGCAGCGACGCTCATATTCTTCATCATGTACAACGTCACCGCCTACGGGGTGAACGCAAGCTACGGCACCGCAGATTTCCTCCAGATAATCACTGCTTCAAAGATGGGCTCCTTGCTCACGGTCGGAATAGGGCCCATAGTCCTCGCATCCATCTTCCTCCAGCTCTTCAAAGGGGCCGGGCTGATAAATCTTGATTTGAGCAAGCCCGAGGAAAGGCAGAAGTTCCACGAAGTGCAGAAGGTGCTCGCGATAGTGCTCGCCTTCGTGGAGGCAGGGATATTCGTCTACACCCGGCCGGAAATGCTTTCCAATCCCACGGACGGGATGCTCGCCACCATCGTGGTGCTCCAGATAGCCATAGGCGCAATCATACTCTTCTACCTGGACGAAGTGATATCCAAATACGGCATAGGGAGCGGGATAAGCCTCTTCATCGCGGCCGGAGTCTCGCTCGCGATAATAGGCGGATTCTCGGCGGTCCTGTTCGGGGAAAACCCAGACGGTTTCGTGAAGATAATAGTGGACGGGGGCGCCGACGCGATACCGCGCGCCCTGCTCGCGCTTTCCCCAGCGATATTCACCGTGCTGGTCTTCCTTCTCGTGGTTTACGCGGAGGGAATGAAGGTGGAAATCCCGGTCGCCTACACCACGGCCCGCGGGGTGCTTCCGAGCCTTCCGCTCAAGTTCTTCTACGTTTCCAACATACCGGTCATTTTCACATCCGCGCTCCTGCTCAACCTGCAGATTTTCGCAGTTCCGATACTCACCAATTTCGGCGCGGAAAATTGCGGGCCAGGGGCCACCGAACTCATCTGCTACTTCGGGGCAGTGAACAGCGGCTCGATGCACGATGGATTGCTCTACCTCATAACCCCGCTTTACGCGCCCAGCGGCTCGGACCACTGGACGTTCATGCTCAGCTCCACATACGTGTTCGGAATCCCGCAATGGGTGCACGCAATAACCTACGTTTTGTTCCTGGTGCTATGTTCCATCCCGTTCGGAATGTTCTGGTCCGAAATAGGCGGAATGGACGCGAAAAGCGTCGCAGACCAGCTCAACAGGGCGGGCTTGCAGATTCCGGGCTACAGGAGGGACCCGAGGCTCCTGGAGAAGGTGCTCGAGAAATACATAAGCCCGCTCATCATCATAAGCAGCGCTTCGGTGGGATTCCTCGCAGGGATGGCCGACCTCACCGGGGCTTTGGGAACCGGGACCGGAATCCTGCTTACCGTGAGCATATTCTACAAGCTATACGAGGATTTCGAGCGCCTCAACGTGTTTGAAATATATCCGCAGTTCACCAGGATGCTCTCCTGAAAGGGTGATCTTATGATAATACTGATGGGAGTTCCCGGAGTCGGGAAAAGTTCAGTGCTTGCAGGAATCAAGGAGAATAAACCCGGATACTCAATAGTGAATTACGGGGACCTGATGCTCGAAATATTCAAGGAGAAATACAGCGTGCAGAACCGGGACGAGATGCGCAAAGCTCCCGTAACCCAGCAGAAGGCGG
>JBAZLI010000023.1 GCA_041650355.1 Candidatus Micrarchaeia archaeon
AAATGGCGCGTGGGATATGATATTGTCTTTTCGATCGTGCCGTTCAGGAGCGTGCCCAGGGTAGGCGGGGGGACCGGTTACCGCACTGTGCGCGGAGACGAGCAGATGTACGGAGTTTCCGGCGGCGTGGCTTACGACGTCGCAGCCAAGGACGGCGAAAGGAAGATGAATCCGTACCTGCGCGCCGATGCCGGGGGAGTTACCGTGCAGGCTGAAGGAAAGCAGGGCGTAGGAGCCCAGGTGAGGGAAAACGCGCTGTTCGCGAGCGCGACTGCCAGGAGCGGAAGCAAGCCAGGGCTGAGGATGGGCGCGATGCTCGGGCCCATGGACGCAGGAGTGAACGTCCTCAACGGAAAATTTTCGGCCGGGATTTCGTGGCCCATGATTGCGTTCCAGACCATAATGGCAGGCATAAAGCGCGCAGGGGAGAGCAGGAAAATCGTGCCGCTGAACGAGAGCGGCAATATCAGGCTTGATGGCATAACCAAGGGGATGGAGATAAGTGCAAAGCTCATTGTGGAGAGCGGGGGCAAATACGATGAAAAGGACCTGAAGCTCAAAGTGAGCGAAGTGCTCAAGGTCAAACGAAGCAAGGAAGGCATATTGGAAGTTGAATTCAAAGCAGACGGGAAAAAATACGTGGCAAAACTGGAAAGCGAGCAGTGGGATGTAATGTCTGCCCCGGAGCCGGGAAATCAGGTCGTTATTTACGAGAAACCCGGCAGGCTCGGGAGTGTGGGTAGATTCCTCAAAAGATTTTTTCATCCTGGCAAAGTGGCCCAGGACGTTTTCAAAATCATGGTAATCAGCCCGGTGCTCGGAGTGAAGGACACTTATCACGCGTTCAAGAAGCCCATAGGGGAGATTTTCGACCCTGCGAAAATGAAGATATACAAGAGCAAGGATGAGTATGTTTTGGATTGCGAGAAAAAAATGAGGCGCGCCACCGAAGAGGGATTCTTCAGCTCCGCAAGGCATTACGCGTACGACCTCGTGGCCAACAGTTCAGGAGTAGCGAGGGCCGGATACATGCGGTTCCTGGACAGGATTGAGTGGGCGATCGCAAACCGCGGCTTCCCATTGGGATACATAAGCGGAGTTGGCTTCGGAAGGAAGAAGAAGATGGTGGAGCAGGAGATCGCCGGAAGGATGGAGAATGCGATTCACGTGCTTGAAATCGGGATGAAGCTCGGCAAAATCAGGGGCGGGAAATCAGAGGAAAGGCAGGCCACGGAAGCTGAGAGGGACGAGGCGTTCCTGTATCTGGACATGAAGATGACCTTCAGGACCAATCCCAAGGGAAGGATAATACCTGTGGAGCCTCTGCCACCCAGCCTTATAAACAAGGCTATAAAGGCGCTCAAGAGCGAGCAGGAGCGCAGAAACACCGCCTCGCCGGACGTGACTAGGGGCGAGTCCCTTGACGAGGACGTGAAAGTGGAGTTCAGGAAGCTTACGGTCAAGGATGCTTCGCTCCAGCGCATTTTCAGGAATTATACCAAGATAGTGCAGCGGATATACGAAAAAACAGATGACCCGCTGTGCAAAGCCACGCTCAAAAACGTGTACATGAACCTCACCGAAAAATACACGGACGAAGCGATGGGCGAACAGTACAAAGCCAACCGGGCCGCGTCTTTCGCAGAAGAGTTCGAGAGAGCGGGCATAATCAAGGGGAAATTCGGGGAGCTTACTGAGGAACAGATAGGGCGCCTCACTCCGGAACAGCTGAAAAAGGCGTATGATGCCGCATATGGGCCTAGCCCCACGCTTCAGCCTTGATTCTGACTTCGGAGGTTCCGAGGCCGAGCATTATCCCCTTCATCGCTTTGGAGAATTCCGCAGGGCCGCAGATGAATACGGTCGCGTCTTTCGCGTAATCCGCGTATTTTCCCATCATTTTCGAATCTATCCTGCCCAGCTCGTGCTTCCATCCTGATGGAGTTTCGCGCGTGAGCGAGTACACCACTTTTATGCCTGGGTTCGAGGCTTGGAAGGAATCGAGAAGCCCCCTGCACGCGACGAGGCTCTCGGTCTTGGCGCTGTAAAAAAGCGTGAACTTGCCATCGAGTTTTTTCTGCGAAACGTATTCGAGAATCCCCACCATGGGCGCGACTCCGGTTCCGGCTGCTATGCACACTATCCGCTCCTCGCCGCGGAATGCGAAATTCCCGAAAGGTCCGCTGACGCCTACTCTGTCGCCGGGCTTCATTTTGGATAGTATGGATGTGAAAGCCCCGCCGGTTATCTTTATCACGAACCTGAGTTCCGGGTTGAGGGGCGAAGATGCGATGGAGAATGCCCTGCTCAGTTTTCCGAAAGACCCGTTCTCGAGCTGGTGGAGCATCACGAACTGGCCCGGCTCGAATTTTATGTTTTTTCCATCCAGAGGCGAGAACGAGAATTCGAGCAGGGAAACGGCCAAAAGCCGCACTGAAGACAAGACAAACTCCTTCCTCTCCATGGGGTTTTAGATGGGGCACAAGATTTATAATCGTTGTTTGAGGTAGGTGAACGTATGAAAACGAGAATGGATGAAAGGAAGGCACCTGCGCATTCGGAAAGTACGTCTGGAGTGCAGAACATTGTGCCCGCCCGCATAAGCAAACCGCCCGGAAAACAGCGAAAAATCCAGGAGGATATCCTCCCAAGCCCGAATTATAAGCAAATAGACGAAGCTCGCGAGGCGCTTGAGAAATACGTGGGCAAGAAGGAGATGAATGCTCCTGGTTTTGGCCAAGCCGTGGCACTCTTGGCTGCCATAGTAGCTAAGCGCAGCGATTATTTCAAAAAGAATCCGGACCGCTACCACACCCCTGCAGAGCGTGTCATTATGACGCTTAAGGGGAACGAGGTGTGGACGTCAGGGAACATGGTGGACCATACGGAACCCGGAAGCCCGGAAAACATAAGAGCCAGGGAAATAGCCGGCATACTTGATGACTTCAACTACGTTCATGCTTTGGGCCCTTCTGCATACCGGCAGGGCGCAGACTTCATGGAAAAGTACGTGCTCAAAAAATAGGTGATGATATGGATTTTGGAAAGATGATAGGTTTGGCGGTCATGCCTATCGTGGTGCTCGTAGTGCTAGGAACACTGAGCGCGATAGCAGGGAGCATACCGCTGCTCAACGTGATTGCGTGCGTGTTCATGCCGCTCTACCTCATTATACAGCTGGGGGTCCTTATCTGGGCAGGCCATAGCGCGGCCAAGAGCGGGCTGGACATGGCCGGAGCCGCGATAACTGGCGCAATCGTTGCCGGAGTGGCTTCGCTCGTGAACGGGATAATCGCACTGCTCATTAATGTGGTGGCAGGCATGCTCGGAATGGGCATAACCGTCGCTACAGGGACCGACCCGACAGGACAGCTCGGGGGAATGCTTGGCGGAGGGCTGGTTGCAGTATTGTGCATACCCGGAGCGGCCATAATCGCTGCGGTAATCGGCGCGGTGCTGGCAGCAATAGGGGCGCTCATCGCGGGCACCAAAAAATAGATTCATTTTTTCTTCTTTTCCTCTTTTTCCCTTATGAACGAGAATCCTTTTTCTCTCAGTGTTTTCAGCGTGCCGCTCGATGCCAATGCGGTAGTGCGGGCTTTTTTCCCGTTCAGGTTTTCTATTAGCGCGAGAGCACCGAGCATGTCGTTGAGCGAATCGCGCGAACAGCGTGCGAGCGCGAGCCCCTCCTTCTGCTCGTATTGCATGAATTTGTACGAGAGTTTGGAATAGCCGTATTCGCCGAAAAAGCGCAGCAGGAAGGCGTACATCCCTTTTTTCACGTCTTCCTCGCTTGCCGGGGCCGCGCTTTTTACCGCGAAAACCACGTAGCGCTTCTTCATCCTCATTGCCGAGTACATAGGGATATTTTAAGTATTCGTTTTTATAAACAAATAAGGTGAGCGGATGGAAAAGGTCCTAATAGTTCTGGGAAGCGAAAGCGACCGGGAAATAGCGAAAAAAGCTGAAGATATTTTTGCGGAATTCGGAGTATCTTCCAGGACTGAAGTCGCGTCCGCGCACAGGAATCCTGAGAAATTGGAAAAGGTGCTCAGGGAAAGCGGGGCGGACATTGTTATCGCGATTGCTGGGTTGAGTGCGCATCTCCCGGGGGTGTGCGCATCCAAAACGGTCAAACCTGTGATTGGGGTGCCGGTGAACGCGAAGCTCGGGGGGCTGGACGCGCTTTTGAGCATAGTGAACATGCCCCCGGGAGTTCCGGTTGCGACTGTCGGAATAGACAATGGGAAGAATGCGGCGTTGCTTGCTGTTGAGGTTCTGGCTGTTTCGGACAAGGGGCTTGCGAAGAAGCTGATTGAATATAGGGAAAAGATGAAGAAGTGAACTTCCATGGCCTGAAGGCCGTGGCGAGACGTGAAAATATGGAACTCAAATTTCATTTTCCAGCGCTTTTGAAGAGATTGAAGCGCGGGCCTGCGATTATACAGCCCAAGGATATTGGGCTCATCGTTGCTTATACGGGCGTCGGGAAGGAGAGCGTGTGCGTGGATGCAGGCGCAGGGAGCGCGTTCCTCACGGTTTCGCTCGCGAACATATGCAAAAAAGTTTACGCTTACGAGAGGAAGCCTGAATTTTATGAATTGGCGAAAAGGAATGTGGAGAAAGCAGGGCTTGCGAACGTGGAGCTGAAGAACAGGGATGTATTCGAGGGGGTTGAGGAGAAGGAAGTGGACCTGGTGACGCTGGACCTGCCGGACGCGGAAAAAGGGGTTGCGATTGCGCATTCTGCGCTCAGGAAGGACGGGTGGCTCGTGGGCTACCTGCCGAACGTGGAGCAGGCCAAGGCGTTTTTCATGGCGTGCCACGCCAACGGATTCGTGGATATGTTCATGCTTGAGGGAATCGTGCGCGAGTACGAAGTCAGGGAGTACGGGGTTCGGCCTGCGCACCTGGGGCTCATGCACACCGCGTACCTTGTTTTCGCTAAGAAATAAAAAGGGCAAGCGGACAATAGTGAATATGGCAAAAGGCAGGAAATTGCTGTTTTTCGATATAGACGATGTGATTTTCCCGTCCACCGAATTCTCGAACCTCGCCAGGAGGAACGCGCTCAACGCGATGATAGAGCTGGGACTGGACGCGGATTACGAGAGGGTGGCGCGGAAGCTCGATGAAGTGATTAGGGAGAAAGGCTCCAATTACGCGAACCACTTCGATTACCTGCTAGAAAAGCTCGGAGTAGAGAGGGAAAAAAGGGCGAAGTTCGTCGCTGGCGCTGTCGGGGCTTACCACAACACCAAGGCGTCCATACAGCCCTATCCGGACGCTCCCTCGGCGCTCCTTAAATTAAGGGAAAAATATCCGCTCTACGTTGCGAGCGAGGGAATAGCCGTGAAGCAGTGGGACAAGCTCATATGCATGAAGCTCGCGCTCCTGTTCCAGGACGCTTTTGTTTCGGAGGATTTGGGCGTAGGAAAAGGCCCTGGGTTCTACAGGAAAATAGCTGGAATGGTCGGGGTCAAAGCTTCGGAGTGCGTGATGGTGGGGGACAGGGAGGAGAAGGACATAGCTCCTGCGAGGAAGGCAGGGTGGAAGGCGGTGAGGGTGCGCAGGAAAGGCGCGAAATATGCGCTGGGGAAAAGCGATGCGGACGCGGAAATAAGGTCGCTCTCCGAGCTTGCCCGAGTGCTGGAAAGCCTTTAAATATTGTTTATGGAAATAGAAAACTGAGTGGAAAGGTGTTCTATATGAATAAATCCTATTTCATTTTCGGATTGATGCTTGCCGGATTCATCATCCTGGCAGGATGCACAGGAGGAAGCACGAGCTGCGACTCGGACAAGAAGTGCAAGGAATGGCAGATTTGCGACATGGGAAAGAAGGTGTGCGTGCTTGCCCCGGAGAGGTGCAACGCGGACGCCGAGTGCAACGACACCATGAAGATGTGCAACGCCACGAGCCATAACTGCATGTACAAGACCGGCAAGTGCAGGCTTAGCGCGGACTGCCCGGGCTGGCAGTTGTGCGTGCAGGAGAACTGCACCGCGAAGCCGGGCTTCTGCGACGGTGATAGTGCGTGCAACGCCCAGCTCGAAAGGTGCCATCCGCAGACGCACACGTGCAGGCCCAAGCAGGGGCTGTGCTACAACAATTACGACTGCGAGTCCTGGCAGCAGTGCAACGTGGTCGAGAACAAGTGCGTGCCCCTGCCGGACAGGTGCGATTCTGATTACCAATGCCAGCTTTGGCAATATTGCAACGCATCCACCAACTACTGCGAGCCGAAAGCCGGGTTCTGCAAGAACGACCTGAACTGCGAGAGCTGGGCGATGTGCGACGAAAGCCTGAACAAGTGCATCGCAAGAAAAGGATTCTGCGCCACGGACAGGGAATGCACGACGTGGGAACTTTGCGAGCCTACCGGCCACTTGTGCCAGCCCAAGCGGGACATGTGCAACAATTACCTGGATTGTGGGAACTGGCAGTATTGCGATACGGTCCAGCACAGGTGCGGCACCAAAGTGGGTTATTGCGCGAAGGACAGCGAGTGCGCCTCAGGGGAGGCGTGCGACGAGAACGACCACCTGTGCAAATAGCCGGATTCGGAACTGGAATTATAAGTGGCCGGAATCAGTCTTCGTGGTTCTGCCACATATTTCTTTTCTTGTTGAGAAGGTCTTTCGCGACCGCGAGGAGTTGGGTGCTCACCTGGAGCGCTTCTGCCGGGGAGAGTTTTATTGCAGTAGCTGAAATAGTGTTCATAATCCTTACATTTATCACCCCGTCCCTGGGAAAACCGTTGCTTTGGGTGGGAGAATCGCTCTCTATCCGCAAAATAGTCCTGTGCTGTTCGCCTTTGTCGTCCTTCCACCAATGCACTATCTCGTCTTCTATCATGTCCATCTCCTTCCTTTCTGGGGCAGAGCTACTGCCGGAGGATTATTTATAAACAAAGAAAGAGGGATGGTTTCCAGTGGGTTTGTAACCATGGTTACAATAGTGAAACCAAAACTTGTGAAAATAAAATAAATGAAAAATAAAAGAAGATTACATGTCTTCTCCCATTCCACCGGGCCCTCCAGGGCCCATGGGCGCGCTCTTCCCCCTTGAACTGATGATGTCATCAATCCTGAGGATGAGCCTCGCGGTCTCGGTGGCGCTGGTCATGGCCTGCCTCTTGACTTTCGTAGGCTCGAGCACGCCGTTCTTGAACATGTCCCCGACTTTCCCTGCGAGCACGTCCACGCCGAAGTATTTCCCGTCCTTGTCCTTGTGCCTGTTCCTCAGCGCAACGAGGGTGTCAATCGGGTCCATTCCCGCGTTCTCGGCAAGGGTGCGCGGTATGCTCTCCAGCGCCTCTGCGAACCCCTGGATTGCGAGCTGCTCCCTTCCGCCTATCTCAGTCGCGTAGCTCATGAGGTCCTTCGAGAGCTCCATCTCCACGCTTCCTCCGCCGGTCACGAACGAGCCGTCTTCGAGGCTTGAGGAAACCGCGCCTATCGCGTCCTTCACGGCCCTTTCCACCTCGCTCACTACGTGGTCGGTGCCTCCGCGCACGAATATGGTGACGCTCTTGGGGTCCTTGCAGTTCTCCACGAACACCATCGCTTCGCCCGAGATTTTCTTCTCGACCACTGTGCCTGCGAAGCCCATGTCCTTATCGCTCAAATCGTCGAGGCTCGAGGCGACTTTCGCGCCTGTTGCTCTCGCGAGCTTCTCCATGTCGCTCTTCTTTACTCTCCTGACAGCCATTATGCCGGCCTTGGAAAGATAGTGCTGCGCGACATCATCTATGCCCTTTTGGCAGAACACCACGTTAGCTCCTGTGGACGCAATTTTGTCCACCATTTCCTTGAGCATCTTCTCCTCCTGCTTGAGGAACGCCTCCATCTGGTTCGGGTTGGTTATCTCGATTTTCGCGTCTGTCTCGGTCTTCTCTATCTCGAGGGCCGCGTCTATGAGCGCGATTTTCGCGTTCTTCAGGCTCTTGGGCATCCCTGCATGGACCACTTCCTTGTCCACGAGCACGCCCGTAATCAGGTCGGTGTCGAGCACTTCGCCTCCGGCCTTCTTCTCAATCTTTATGAGCTCCTGGTCTATGACGATTTTGCCCTCCTTTTTCTCGTGCACCTGCTTGAGCGCAGTGACAACGAGCCCGCCAATCTTGGCTTTCTCGCTGTCGCTCCCGATTCCCTTGGAGCCCATGGAGATGAGCGCTATCTTCTTCAGCGTCTCCACGTCGTCCGGATGCACTTTCTCCGAGGCCTTCGTGAGCAGTTCTTCAGCCCGCTTGCTCGCGAGTTCGTAGCCCTTTATCACCGAAGTGGGGTGTATGTTCTGGTCCAGCAGGTCCCCGGCCTTCTTGAGCAGGTTTCCGGCAATGACCACGCTGGTCGTAGTTCCGTCCCCTACCTCTTTGTCCTGGGTCTTCGCGACCTCGACCATGAGCTTCGCGGCAGGATGCTCCACGTTCATCTCCTCGAGTATGGTGGCACCGTCGTTTGTTATAACTATGTCCCCAAGGTCCGAAACGAGCATCTTGTCCATGCCCTTCGGGCCCAGCGTGGTCTTTATTATGTTCGCGACCGCGTACCCTATGGCGATGTTTATCCTCATCGCGTCCCTTCCCAGAATCCTCTGCGAACCCTCGGACATTACCGAGGAGTCCTGTCCTGATACTTGTCTTGCCATTCTATCACCTTAGATTTTTTGCAGATTTTTTTAGATTTACGAAAATTTGTCCTTTCAGCAGGATTGAGATTAGCACTTAGCCTGATGAAATAAGCAGACATATATGCAAGTGAAAATATTTAAAGGTTTTTCAGGGTAACTACCAGTGGGTGCAAAGATGGAAAAGAACATTTCTGACATTGACGGCGGCGTGCGGATTGTGCTGGGCATAATATTTGCCCTAATTTATACCGGAACGCTCGGCGTAAGCGTAACCTACCCCCTGAGCTGGGTGGTGCTCGCACTGGCGGTGATATTGCTGTTTACAGGCATATTCGGGTTCTGCCCGCTATACAGGCTGCTCGGAATCAGCACTGCGAAGAATGGGGGAAAGACCGAAGCTAAGAAGAAAAAGTAAGTGCACAAAATTTCATAAATTATCTGTCGCCTATCTGCGACAATTCGCTACGCAGCGTGGCGATTGTGCGCATTTGTAAATTGCCGAAAACAGCTGATTCAATTTACAAATACAATTAAAAATCCTTCTTAGCATCAAATAGTTGTCAGCGGCCATAGGTTGAGGGCAACACCCGTTCCCATACCGAACACGGAAGTTAAGCCTCTTCACGGCACCGCCATTACTGAGCTACGCTCGGGAAAGCACGCTGCTGCTGACACCTTTTAACGCTTATCAGATGGGATGCTGCGCTTTTCGCTGCGTTAAAAGGTGGCACTGACATTCACCCCCATTAATTCATAGGAACAGTTGCATTGCTGAATCTGGTTTTAGATAAATTTAAAAACATGGAAATATGTGTTATACGACATTAAGGTGCTAAAATGGCTGCCCAAAAAACAAAGTTGATGGATATTAAAGCAGAACGGAAAAAGATGAAAACACTGCTCGGAGAACCAAGGCCCCGAAACAAAGCGGGAGCGTTTGATGTTGAAACTGAGCGGAAAACAATAAATGGGATACTCAACTCCAGAAAACCCAGGGGGCACGAAAAAGAAGCCGGAGGAACTACCGGCAGCTGAGGGCCCCTCAGCGTCTGGGAAATCAGCAAACTATTTATATATTGCGCCGGAATTCATGCCGTATGGATTTGCATTCGGACATGAAGAAGCGCGCTACCGAAGAGGACTGGGAATACTTTGCGCAGATGGCGCGCACATTCGAGCTGGAGATAGAGAAAGGCGCGGAGGATAACGAGAAGGTCCAGAAAGAAATCCAGATGATAAAGAAGGTCCTGGAGGCGCACCTTTCCAGCGAGAAGGGCAGGCGCATCTTCGTCTCGGCGAGCAACATGGTGAAGCTCTACAGGACGATAGAGCGGCTCGAGACCAGGATTTCTCAGAACAACCGGCTGCACGGCGAATTCGTGAATTTCCTCAGGACGCTCCTGCACAAGATGAAGCAGGAGAAGCTCGTGGCTTACAAGACCCTGGAGAAAAGGCGCGAGTTCCTCATGCACAAGGACTTTGAGGACAGCGTATGACCATTTATTATTCGGAGCCGGTGAAGCTCGAGATAGTGGGCAGGAGCGTCTTCGTCAACGGCGAGGTCAAGGAGTTCAGCGTGCGCAACTTCTCTGAGCTGAACGAGGTGCTCATGAAAAGGCAGCAGGTGCTCAATGATTTCCCGCTCTACTTCATGTTCCGCTCTATTGTTGTCAAGGAAGGGCTCAGGTACGACATCACTATCATCCCTCCCAGGAGGATAGATGGGGAGTACGCAAAAACCTACGGCCATTACCACCCTCTTGCCGAAAACGGGCTGAGCTACCCCGAGGCGTATCAAATTCTAGAGGGAAGGGCGCTTTTCGTGCTCCAGAAGCCCAGAAGCGACGCGAGCGTGGACGTGATGGTGACGTACGGGGAGAAGGGGCAGGCGGTACTCATACCCCCGAACTGGGGCCACAACACGATAAACGCGAGCCCTGACAAGGTGCTCATTCTGGGAAACCTTGTAGCCGATGGCTTTGAATCAGATTACTCTGCATACAAAAAGGACCTGGGCGCGGCCTATTACGTCACTGATTTCGGGCTAGAGCCCAACGGCAATTACGTCGTGCGTAAAACCGAGAAGCTGAAGGCATCTGATTTGAACGCGAAATACGGCTTCGAGTGCCCGGACCTTTTGAAGGAATTCTGGGCCAATCCCGGAAAATTCGAATTCCTGAAAAAACCGAGTCTTATTACAGGGCGCTCAGCCTAGGCGCTCCACTTTCCCGCTCGCAATCTGGGCGCTCCCGCCGCCTTTTCCCCCGTATTTCTTCACCACTTCCTTCAAGATATCGTCCGCTCTGAATTTCGATTTCCTTCCGGCGGCGCAGACGAGGTTCATGCTTTTGTTCGCGAGCGCGAGCGCCCCGTTTTCGCTCATAGCCACCATCTGGGCCATTTTCATGAGCGTCTGAACGTCCGCGTCCACGATTTTGAACACGTATTTCCCGCTCTTTTCGCTCTCGGCCACAAGCTTGGTCACTTCCTGCTCGGCCAGGACTGCTGAAAGCTGTTCTATCCTCTTGCCCCTTTCCTTCCATTCCTCGAAGAAGCGCTCCACTGTGCGCGGCAGCTCGGATTCTGAAACAGAAAGCTTTGAAGACGATTCGCGCAGGAGCGCCTCCTGCCTCTGCACGTACGCGAGCGCGCCCAGCCCCGTGGAATAAGTTATCCTCTCCAAACCATCCTGCACGCCCTCGCGCTTTATTATCTTGAAGAAACCGATTTCCCCTGTGCTTTTGTTCATGTGGTGCGTCCCTCCGCAGGCTTCAGCATCCACCCCTTCTATTTTCGCAATCCTTATCTCTTTCCCAGGCACAGCGCCGCCCTGGTAAAGACCGAAGCCGTATTTCTCCTCGGCTATGTTGCGCGGGAGCACCTCCGTAGTGATCGCAATGTCATCCATAACCCACTCATTCACTTTTCTCTCTATCTCGTCCAGCTCCTCCTGGGTTATGCGCCTGTAATGAGTGATGTCCAAGTGGGCCTTGTCCACGTCCTTGTGCGAGCCGCCCTGCCAGATGTGCCTGCCGAGCACCAGCCTCGCGGCCGCGTTGAGCATGTGTGCCGCGGTGTGGTTCTTGGAAATCGCCTTTCTCCGCTCCAGGTCTATTTTCCCGACCGCTTTCTGGCCAGGTTTGAATTGGGAAACTCCCTCGACTTCGTGCAATATCACTCCTGCGACCTTTATCACGCTTTTAACTTCCTTCCCGCCCATGGTGCCCGTGTCCGCGACCTGGCCCCCGCTTTCGGCGTAGAATCCGCTCCTGTCCAGCACGAGGTACTTCTTCTCCACTACGCCCAGGACTTTCGCCTCGAACTCCCCGAGTCCTGAATAGAAGAGCGCCTCTGTTTTCGGGAAATGCGCTACGTCTATTTTCGGCTCCGCCTCCTCTGCCTCGTCGGATGCGCGCGCGAGCTCGTAGAAATTCTCCGGAACCTCGACTTTAACACTGCTCTTCACGCCCAGTTCTGCAACGTACTCGGGAGGCACGCCGTGGCTTGTGTAAAGCACCTTCAAATCCTCGAAGTCCACCTTCTTCCCTGAAGAGAGAACGCCCATCACTTTCCCGCGCGACTTCTCCTTCGTCGCGAGGAACTTTTTCTTTTCCTCCCCTATCACAGCGGCGGTGCTTTCCGCGCCTTCTTTCAGGTGCGGGAAAATCCCGTGCAGGTGCTTCGCGTGCCCTTCCATTATCTTTTCG
>JBAZLI010000024.1 GCA_041650355.1 Candidatus Micrarchaeia archaeon
AACAGCGCCTTTGCCCAGGACGGGAATACAGGGAGCAGGAGCGCGAGCGAGGTGAGCACGTACACATCTGCTTCCCCGACGTAGCCGAGCTTGTACGAGAGGTAGCCCGCGCCGAATATTAACGCCGCGGCCGCAATGCCGTATACGAACACTTCAGGCTGGAAATAAACCAGGTTGGCCAGGAGTGCGAGCGCGAGGAACGCGTAGAGCACCCTGTCTGGCACCGTGCGGTTGTTGCGCAAATCGTAAAACGCGGCAGCTGCTGTGCCTGCGAGCGCGATTGCCACGCGCACGGCTTCCCCGGACAGCTCTATTCTCTGAAGCAGGAACGACTCGAACATATCCTTCACCTGAACTTCTCATCCCATGACATCGTCAAGGAAATCATCATGTATCTGTGCCACCAAAAGCTTTATACACTTCGCATCCTTGCCGGTTGCTTCGCCCACGCTCGGCCTTGTCCTGCCCGCGTCCCCGTTCACGAACTCCTTTATGTAGGTCCCTGCCTCGGCGAGGATGAGGAGGCGCAGCGGAGCTTCGGAAAGCAGGCGCAGCCCGAGTATTTTCCTCCTGCGCACCAGGTCGCTGCGCCTGTGCGCCACCCGCTTCGGGGTGCGCTGGCTGAGTACTGCGCCCTCAAGTGCGAGAATTTTCCCCAAGTCCGCGGGTTCGAAGCCCTTGATTTCAATCTCGGCCTCGTAGGCCTTGTCGAAATGGGAATCCGAGACGAGCGCGACTTCGGAGTTGCTTGCGTATTGCAGCCCGGAAATTTCCACTGCGCCTCCGGAGTTCGCTTTTCCTGCCAGGAGCGCGAGGTCCAGCTTCCCTTCCTGCGGCTTGCGCAGCTCAAGAACGAACGGCCTTCCTGCGAGGTTGAGCACGTCCACGTCCTCGCGCCCTGAAGCGTGCAGCTCAACGTCTTTGGCGCCATAGATGTCTTTCGCCGCCTGCGCGAGGAGCGCCTCCACCGAATCGTACCTCACTCCCTTGAAATCGCACTCCTTGCAGCCTTTTCCTGAACAGGATGAGCATGTCCACACGCTCTGCGCCAGGACCGGGCTGAGCTTCTTGTACCTGCCGAAGATGAACAAGTCGGAACGTTCGGCGCGCACGCCCATGCGCGAGAAATTGAACACTATCCGTCCATCAGCGTTCGCGAAATTGTATTCCAAACCAGTGGCTTTTTCGATGCGCCCTGCGAGGGCGCTGTTGAGCCAGCTCTTTATGCTGACGCCCAACCCTAGGTCCCATACCTCTTCCTCCCTGGCCAGCATGTCTGGCGGGATTTCCGAGCTTATCGCGAATTTTTTCCAGTCCTGCGGAATCAGCACGAGCGCTTTCCCGACCATTTCATCTACCATTGAGCTCGCGCCCCTGCACAGGTAGCATTCGGAATCCGCGCACCGCTGGAGTCCGGCGCGGTTGCGCTCCATGCATCTGCCGCAGAGGCGAATCATGAGGACATTTGCATCCCAACATAATAAAAAACTATATAAACCGGGCCCAGGGAATCGTATCTGTGAGCTCTGCCGGCTTCAGCCCGCGGAGCCAGGGTGATAGAAATGGAAGGCAAAAAAACAGCGTTCATATTCGCCGCGATTTTTCTTGCAGGGATGGCGCTGCTCTACTCCTTAGGGGGGGCGCAGGCGCAGGGCGAGAAGCTGGTCCTGTACAACAGCTTCGGGTATTACGAGCAGGACGTGAAGCTGCTCGGCAATTCAGCGAGCTACGGCTTCGAGCTCCCGTACGGGGTGGAGCGGGACTCTGTGAAGCTCAGGGTGGTTAACGGGTATGTTGTGAGCCAGTACATACAAGAGGCCAATTATACGGGCCAGGAGCAGCTGCTGGCTTCATATGTTGGAAAAGAGGTTTCGGTATACGATTCCAACGGGAAGGAGATAAAGGGGAGGCTGCTCAAGTACGACGGAAGGGCGTACGTGCAGACTTCGGAGGGGCTTTTCGTGATAACCCCTTCGTATTCCATGCTCCCTGGATTCAGCGGGAACTTGAGCGACACCAACGCGAGCGTGGTGTTCGTTACGACTTCCGGGGACAACAGCGCTGCGCAGGAAGCAAAGCTGAGCTACCTCCTGGACTCCATATCATGGAATCCGGACTACACGTTATACCTTAACGGGAACGGAGGCACGCTCTCGCTCGCAGGCGCGGTGAGCAACAACGCGAAGGATTACGACAACGTTTCGCTGAGCCTGTTCTACGGCCAGGTGAGGAGGAACAGCTACGGGACGTACTATTATAGCGACTACAAGTACGCCACCGGTGCCGCGATGGACGCGAGTGAAAGGTCCGCTGCGCCGAGCTACACGCCCCAGGGCGTTTTCGAGTACTACAAATTCGATTTGGGAAACGTGGCGCTCAGGAAGGGCGACAGCCAGTTCACGCTCTTCGAGAAGAAGGCCGCGAGCATAAGGAAAACATATGAGATGAGCGTAGGGAGCTACGGCTCGGAGGATTACAGCGCGCTCGCGATAAAGCTCGCGATAAACAACAGCAAGGGCAACGGGCTCGGAGTGGCGCTTCCTTCTGGGAACGTACGGGTGATGGACGAGAACGGCTTCGTTGGCGAGGACAGCGTTGCGGAAACCCCGGAGAACGAGGAGGTGAAGCTCTACATAGGGGACGCTTTCGACGTCGTCGGGTTGAGCAGGCTGATGAACCAGAGCACCCAAGAGATAATAAGCTGCGACCCGCGCGTGATGGCCGCGAAGAACGCGCCGCTGTGCGTGAACGAGAGGGGCAGCATATACGCGAACACCTACACCTACGAGGCCAAGGTGAAGAACAAGAAGAACGCGGACGCTGACGTGGTGCTCAGCTACACTCCCTACGGGGACTGGGTGATGGTGGAGGAGAGCATGCCAGGGGAGAAAGTGAGCCAGAACCTCGTGAAATGGAAATTCACGCTTCCTGCGAACAGCGAGAAAACGCTCACGTTCGTGGTGAGGATGAAGAGCGGGACGCCATACGCGTACTACTCGTCCGAACCTGAGCCGTACGGGATTTCTGACGCGGGCTACAGCCCCTGAGCTTTTTTCTTTTTATTTCCTTCTTCTTTTTTCAATCCCTTTTCCTATCTTATCTAAGGAGTATGAACGGTTTTTATAAGTTCGCGGCACAATCCAAGCCATGCCCAAAACAGACATTTCGGATAAGGAGTTCCTGGAAGTGTGCAGAAAGCAGTCGGAGTGGGTAGGGCAGAATTTCCTCCAGAACCTGAAGGACGGGCTGGAAACGCTGGGATTCGGCAGGGAGCTGGCGGAGCGCAACAAGGAGCGCATTTCTAATAGGATTTCTGCCATGCTTGCGGACGTACGCGTCTCCGGCGTAGCTAGCGGGGAGGATTACGGGCATCTGGAGCAAGGCGGGGAAGCGGTCGCGCTGGACAAGAAGCGGCTTTTCGAGGCGGCTGGATGCAACAAAACGGATCTGGGGATGGGCGTGCGCGACGAATTGGCGCACCAGGCGATGCACGCGCTCCAGCCCGGCTGGGCGCGCGAAGAATTCGGGCAACTCCCCCTGTCGCTCCACGAAGGAGGGGCAGAAGCTTTTTCCAACCTCGTGCTCAGGAGCACCTGCGGGAAAATCACGCACCCGGAGCGCCTTGTGCTGCTTGCCGCGGTCTTTTCTGCGCCAGCGTCTGCAGGTTCGACGCTCAAAAAGGACCTCGCAGCGTACAATCTCGCAGGATTCATGCACTCATGTGAGAATGCGGTCGGTAGAAACGAGATTGGCGGAATCGTGGCGCGCTTCCGCGCAATAGAGCAGCATATAACTTCCATCTTGGGCGCGGAAATGACCGCGAAAAAACTCCTGAATGGGAATTACCTGAGCCAGGAGGGCCTGAAGTTCCTCGCCGAAGTGACCTACGCGAAGGGGATAAACGACGCGACGAGGAAAGAGAATGCGAAGGCGAACGTGATTGCGATGCTCGACGCGAAGCTGGAAAGGCTCGGCGCGCGCAGGAACAGATAAGGGTTTTATTCTTTTCCGCTCCTTTCTAGGCTGTGCGTATTATGGAGTTTACACCTGGCGAGGAGAAGATGCTTTCGAACTTCGTGACCAACACAGACAAGGACGTTTTTGCACTTTTCAACCTGCCCGAGGTGGTGAAGGGCGCGCTCTTTTCCAGGTATTCGAGAAGCTCGAAGAGCCTGAGGAGGGTGCTGCTGGATGAATTCCTGCTCGATAAGGAGCACGGCTTCTCTACAATAGTGGAGCACCAGCAGGAGCGCGGGGCTTCCGGACTCGTGGCGACCCAGAAGGCAGAGGAATTTTACGAGCGCGTGCTCGTCGGGTACGGTGATGACAGCGTTGCTGAGCTTGCAGGGGCGCACGTCGCTATAGAGAACATTTCCAATATAGCCACTAAGTTCATAGAGGATTCCCGCATAGGATTATCTCCTCTTGAGAAGAGCACGCGCTACGTGTATTTCGACCAGAAGGATGAGAATGAAGCTTATTTGTTTTACCGTGAGCCAGGAATAATACGCTCTGAATTCTCTGAGGAATATGAAAAGACGTGCAACTTGCTCTTTGAAACATACGCGAAACTCATACCGAAAATGTCGAAATTTTACGAGGAGAGGCATCCCAAGCCAGATGGGATAAGCGACAGGGGGTATGCATCCACAATACGGGCGAAAACGTGTGATTCGCTCCGTGGGCTGCTTCCTGCAAGCACGAAAACCAATATGGGCGTCTTCGGGAACGGCAGGGGATTCGAATACCTGCTTACGAAGATGTACGCGAGCCGCCTGGCTGAAATAAACGGGATTGCGAATGCACTCCACCAGGAGCTGAGGCAAGTGCTCCCTGCATTCGTCAAAAGGACCGATGATAAGCACGGGCAGGAGCAAATCGCGTATCTGTCCGGAACAGAAGGCAGGACCGCGGAACTTGTTGGCTCTCTCGTGCAAGGCGAGAAAACCAAATTCGAAACCGGGGTTTCGCTTGCAGGGTACGACCGGGACGCCGAATTGAAGGTGCTTGCTGCGATGATATATGCGAATTCACAGGTTTCCATGGAAAGGGCGCTGGAAACCGCTAAAACGCTGGACCAAGGAAAAGTCAGCGAGCTTCTGACTGCGTACGTAGGCGAGCGGAAGAACAGGAGGCACAAACCACACAGGAGCTTTGAAAACACGCATTACACATTTGATATATGCGCGAACTTCGGTGCGTACCGGGACATACACAGGCACCGCGTCCTGACCCAGCAGAGGCAGCTCCTGAACACCAGTCTGGGCTACGACTTGCCCAAAGAACTTGCCGAGGCAGGATACGAAAATGAATTCAAAAATGCGATGGAAGCAGCGAAAAACACTTACGAACGGATTGCAGCGAGGATACCTGCGCAGGCGCAATACGTGGTGCCGCTTGCATATAGGCTCAGATGGTACATGAAAATGAATTTGAGGGAAGCGTACCATTTCTGCGAACTGCGCTCGGTCCAGCAGGGCCATCCGGATTACAGGGTCATTGCGCAGGAGATTTACAAAAAGATAAAGGAAGTGCATCCCTCGCTCGCTTCAGGGATGAAATTCGTGGACATGAAGAGCTACGAACTGGAGCGCCTCGACTCTGAGAAGAGGATAGATAAAAAACTCGATGAGATAGACAGGAAATACGCTAAAGGCCAGCCTCCTTCCTGAGCAAAGGCACCAAATCCGTTTTTTCCCAGGTGAATTCCGGCTCGTCTCTTCCAAAGTGCCCGTATGCAGCCGTTTTTTTGTAAATCGGCCTCTTCAGCTTAAGCGTGTCTATTATCCATTTCGGGGTGAGCTTGAAGTTCTTGAGCACGATTTCGCTTATTTTCTGCTCGGAGATTTTCGCGGTCCCGAATGTTTCCACGTTTATCGAGGTGGGCTGCGCGACTCCTATGCAATAGGAAATCGAGATTTCGCACTTGTCCGCAAGCCCTGCTGCGACTATGTTTTTCGCAATCCACCTCGCTGCGTAAGTTCCGCTCCTGTCCACCTTGCTCGGGTCCTTACCGCTGAAACAGCCCCCGCCGTGCCTTCCGACGCCCCCGTAAGTGTCAACTATTATTTTCCGGCCCGTGACTCCGGTGTCGCCCTCAGGCCCGCCAATCACGAATTTGCCGGTCGCGTTCACGTGTATGCTGGTTTTGGAATCCATCCACTTCGAGCACACTGGCTTTATCACGTTCTCTATGATGTCTTTCCGCACGGTTTCTTCTTTCACCGCGTCCTTGTGCTGGGCTGCTATCACTATTGCGCTCACCCTGAGCGGCTTTTCATCTTCGTATTCAACAGAGACCTGGGATTTCCCGTCCGGCCCCAGGTAATGGAGCGTGCCGTTCTTTCTCATCTCGGAAAGCTTTCTCGTGAGCTTGTGCGCGAGCACTATGGGAAGGGGCATGAATTCCGGAGTCTCGTTCGTTGCATAGCCGTACATCATGCCCTGGTCCCCTGCGCCTTGTTCTTTCCCGCTTTTTTCATCAACTCCCTGGGCTATGTCCGGGCTCTGCTCGTGGATGGAAACGAGCACTCCTGCGTCCTGGCAGTCTATTCCGTATTCCGGGTCTGTGTAGCCTATTTCCCTGAGCGTTTTCCTCACAATTTTTTGCACGTCCGCGTATCCTTTCGTGGTCACTTCGCCTGCGCAAATAACCAGCCCAGTGGTGGTCATGGTTTCCACTCCTACGCGGGAATTCGGGTCCTGCCTGAGCAATTCGTCAAGAATAGCGTCGCTCACCTGGTCGCATATCTTGTCCGGGTGTCCCTCGGTAACTGATTCCGAAGTAATGTATTTTTTGACCATAAAAGCACCTGTTTTGGCTGTGATTTGGATTATAATCCAACCTTTAAAATATGTTTTGAAAAGAATATTCCTTTGGGAATTTTCACCTGGTTTTCAGTTTGTGCCGGAATCCGCAGTTTTGCGCCCAGCATCATAGAAATGCATATATTTCAGTATCGGCAACATAATAGCGGTTACCTCCCAGGAAAACTTAGACTAGAAACAGTGCCAAAACGATATGATTATAAGCATGGTGTTGCAATAAATATATTAGTGTGATTATATGTCTAATAATGCTGTTAATATGCTTGCTGTGCACGGACCGGTAAAAGGCTCCGGGCTCCGACCCATTTGCTTAGGCCGCTTCCTTTTGCCGCCAACGTTTAGAAGTCATGTTGATGAATGCAGACAAGACAGTGCGAGTTTCGTTCCCATTTTAAAGGCAATCGTAGATGCGGAGCCGACCGACAGCGCACTTATGTTTAACACAACTGTTAGAGGCATTGTCTTGAGGCTGGAACCATTCAATCCAACGGAGAATGAATTGGAAAAGCTCTTCGGAAGAGAGGGAAGGAAAAACGCAAGACCACAGATCAGACAGGTGAGGAAAGCCCTAAATCAAATAGCTATTTCAGCTGCAGCCATCGATACTGCTTTAGAGCCGTTTAGGGAAATAGGTCTTGACACTAAGAGACTGGGGAATCTTATTGAACAGCGCGCCATAAATCATTCTATGGGCAATGACAATGAGATAAGCAGATCTTCCATACAGGACTCCAATAGAGTGAAGCGTCTTGAGCCCCGAAGCAATAAGGAGCTAAAGGCCCATGTGCTTAATATCCAGGAAGAGACAGAGAACATGTCGAATGCCATCATGACTCTTAAGAAACTGATGAAGGAAGAAGATGGGTATGACGTGAGCGTTAAGGAATATGTGGGATCAGCATTGGAGATTTTTGGATATATGTGTGAATATATACGAAAAAACCTGCCGCCGACAGGATATGCGCCGCTCAAAAGCACGATTTCATACGTGATGGGGCTTATGCCCAGCTAGCCATAGCCCAGGGTTTGTTTTGCTTCCTTGCTCATCCTTTCAGGAGTCCACGGTGGGTCCCAGACCACATGCACATGGACGTCTTTAACGCCGGGAATGGATTTCACTTTCTCTTCCACCTGCATCGCGAAGAAGCCTGCGAGCGGGCAGCCTATGGTTGTAAGCGTCATTTTCACTTCCACGTGCGCGGATTCGCCTTTTTTCTTCGGCTTTTCCACCTTAACCTCATAAAATAGTCCCAGATCCACTAAATTGACCCCTAACTCTGGGTCTATTACCTCTTTCAACTTTTCCAGTATGGCGTTTTTGCTGGGCATAATAACATCTTAGGAATGTGCACAGGGCAATAATAGCTTTTCGTTCTCCGTCTGGGCGGCTGACTCCTCAGCGGTGCAAAAACGAGCTTTTTAAAATCTGACATGATATAACTTAAATGAACACATGGGTGGTATTTGTGGCGTTTTTTAAAGAAATGATGGTGAGGCGTGGGGTGATTCTAGATACCAGAGGCAGTGGTGCTCTTTTGCAAAATCCTGAAAAAGGGCTGAAACTCATAAATGCCGCTGCAAGGTGGTATGCGTGGGGCGCCGATTATGCTTGTTCCGCTTACTGCGCGGATATCCTGCTTGAAAACAAAAAAGTGAGGGAAGCGGCTGAAGTTCATTTGCGCATAGGCCGGGCCACGAAGGACGCGAAGGAGGCGGTGAAGCACTTCATGGAGGCGGCTGGAATAGCAAAAGAAGCGGATAACAACCTGGCTGTGAAGGCGTATCTATTTGCGATAAACACCGCGCACCAGGCGTTCGACGAAAAAAGCGCGTGGGACGCAGCAGTGGAAGCAGGCAAACTTTTGGATGGCGTAGGCCAGGAAAGCCCGCACGCCTGCGAGATAGGAAGATTGATGGGATACATTTGTTCTGAAGAGATGTTTGTGCACTTTGCATGCAAAGCCGGACTGGAAACGGCGATGCGGGCATTGGAGAAGATAAATGATGGGGGGAAATTAGCGGCGATTGTAAAATTTGCAAAGGACGAAGATGTAATTGCGGCAGCGCTGTGGAAAATGGATGACGCGGCTCTAATCAAAACATGCGAATACGGCCATATTGAGGGAAAAGACAGGCTGCTCCAGATGAGCGCGGATGCTCTTGTAAGTAGGATTTCTTCCTGCCCGCCTAAAGCGCTTGAAATCATCTCTCTGGCTGGCGAAGAGAAGTTCTTAAAGGTCATGCAGGAACTTCAGGAAAGATTTGATGTTGTGGAAAATAACGACGGGGGAGTTGCGATGCTTGCGCAGTGTATTGCTGTGCTTGCACGGATTAAGACACGCACACACTACGAGCAGGATTATCTGAATTTAACTCCAGTTGTGATGAAACTCCGGGACTTCAAGGAATTAACGGACAAAACGAGCATTTTTAACATGGCGAAACTTTTAGGCATATCGGTAAAAATTGATGGAACAAAGAGCAGATTCTTTGAAAAGATACGCCTGCACGAATTCCTGGAACAGCTCGAACGGCTTGCCGAACTGCCCGAAGATTTGGGAGCAAAGGACTGGGCGCGCAACGCCCCAGAGAATGGAATATAGCCGCACCGGCTGGAGCGCAGCCCTAAAGTGCTTCCGGGGGACGCAGATTTATATAGATTTTTCACGAATACAGGCTGTCTAATCTGATGAGGAATTCCTATGGAAAGGATAAAAACCGGAATAAGCGGGCTCGACGAAATGCTCCAGGGGGGGTTGCCGAAGAACAAGCACGTGGCGCTCTACGGCGGGCCGGGCTGCGGGAAATCATCATTCGGGTTCGAGTTCCTTTACAGAGGCGCGCTCCAGAACGAGAACGGGATGTACGTTACGCTCGAGGAAACCGCGGAGGACATGGTGGAGAACATGGAGAACACGTTCTCCCAGCTCACGGATATAGAGTCGCTCATCAAATCCAAGAAGCTCCAGGTGGTGAAGCCCGATAAGCTCAATCTGGAGGAAACTGCTGAGATGATTGAGGATGGAATAACGAAGAACAAGGTGAAGAGGGTGGTGATAGATTCGGCCACCATGGTGCGGCTCTCGTTCGAGGGCAACTTGGAGTACAGGCAGACGCTCTTCGAGTTCTTCTCCCTTTTGAGGGGGCTGGACTGCACGGTGATGATGACGCTCGAGGCGAGCAGTCCGAGGAAGGAGCAGGTCGTTTTCGATATCGAGCATTTCGTGATGGACGGCATAATCAACCTGTACAGCCTCGAGCAGGGGGACAGGAGGATACGCGCCTTGGAAATATTCAAGATGAGGGGCACCGACCATTCCAGGGAGCTGGTGCCGTTCAAGGTAACCCCTTCAGGCATAAAGATTTATGTCGGGGAAAAGGTGTTCTAGGTTTTCTGCATGGAAAAAGGGGATTTCTTCTACGCGATTTTCTGGTCTTTCGCGATGGCGTTCGCGGCCTATTTCCTGGGCTTCGGGCCAGTTGCGGCGGTGTTCTTCGCGATGGCGTTAGTTGGGTGCGCGGCGGTGGAGAAAATAGAGAACGCGGCGTATGTGGCAGGCACGGCGCTGGTCGCGCTCGCGTTCGCTTCCTATTTCTCGGCTAGTTTCTATTTCCTCACGGACAGGGTCGCGGTTGGCATGCTGATGTTCTTCGTGCTTCCTGCGGTGCTCCTGGAAGTGAGGAAGCTGACCAAGGGCGCGGAAAAAACCCGCGTGGCGCAGCCTAAATAGGTGTCCGAATGTACGATCACAAGAAAGTGGAGCAGGAGATGGCGGATTTCCTGGAGAAGAACAATATTTACGAGAAGGCCAAGAAGAAGAACGCCCAGGGGGAGCCGTACTATTTCTGCGACGGGCCCCCGTATGCGACAGGCCACATACATCCGGGAACCGCATGGAACAAGTCGCTCAAGGACGCGATGTGCCGTTACTGGCGTATGCGCGGCTTCAACGTGAGGGCCCAGCCGGGCTTCGACACGCACGGGCTCCCGATAGAAGTGAAGGTGGAGCAGGAGCTGGGGATAAAGAAGAAAAAGGAAATCGAGGAGCGGGGGATGGACAAGTTCGTGGCGAAATGCAAGACCTTCGCTGACAAGTACATAGAGATAATGGGCGGCCAGTTCAAAAGCATAGGGGTGTGGATGGATTGGGAAAACCCCTACATCACGTACCATGACGATTACATTGAATCGAGCTGGAAGACGCTGAAGATGGCCCACGAGAAGAAGCTCATGCACGAGGGAGTGTACGTGCTGCCCTACTGCTACAGGTGCGAGACCACGATGGCCAACTACGAGCTCGAATACGGCGAGGAAACCGACCCGAGCGTGTACGTGAAATTCAAAATCAAGGGGAAGGAGAACGAGTACCTCATAATATGGACCACCACGCCGTGGACTCTGGTCGCGAATATGGCGGTCATGGCGCACCCGAAATTCACCTACGTGAAGGCGAAGGTTGACGATGAGGTTTGGATAGTCGCGAAGGAAAGGATGGACGCGCTCATGGGATTTGCTGGAAAGAGCGCGACCGTGCTCGAGGAAACTTCCGGGAAGAAACTGGAGGGGGCAGGGTACGAGCATCCGTTCCAGGATTTGATAGAAAAGAAGGC
>JBAZLI010000025.1 GCA_041650355.1 Candidatus Micrarchaeia archaeon
GACTGGATTACGCATCCAATGCTAGTCCAGTACAACTCATCGGGCTCCTTTGTCTGGGGTGTTTACCACACTTCCGGCCTTCCGGTGGGCGGGCTGAGCTCCATCAAGGAAACCTCAGATGGCAACTACATAACCGCGCTCGCGCGCATCACCTGGGACGAGAACGACACCGGCATCGTGGACGCGTCCGCGATTAAATTCAACAGCACGACATTCATGCCCATCTGGGAGCGCGACTTCGGGGGCAACGGCTACGACTACTCGTACTCTGTGCTGGAAAGCGCGCGGGGGGAATACGCCCTAGCTGGAAGCACCAGCTCGCCTTCGCTGAACATGAACGGCGCGAGCCTGAGGGACATGTGGATCCTGAAATTCCTTGAGCCGGACGAATCCGCCTGGTCTTCAGTGCAGGGCGCGAGCAGCATGCCCGTGCAGGCCTACGAAGCTGGCCAGTTCAGCGTGAGTTCCGAGGAGCACGCGAAAGTGAAGCAGTTCTTCAGGGAAAGGGAACAGAAGGACTGCCTGCTGAACCCCGAGGACTTCAAGTGCCTCCACAGGCCGAGGGCCAGCTGAAGGCCCTTTTTTATCTTCATCCTCTCCCCAGCGTCAGCCATAGCAACCATTTAAAACATCCATCAGCCATAATTCAACGTTGATGATATCGCTCCAGTCACACATCCCTTTTTCTTTTAACTGAGCAATGACCAAAAGAAAAAGGTCTGAGTGGTTCACCCCAAAAAGAAAACGACTATTTTATAATATTTGAACCGCATATAATTTTGTTGATGATATCGCTCCAGACTGAATATGTGATGATCGGAGTAGCTACTGAAAATCTTAATTAAGCACGCCAAACATAGCCTTTAAAAACAGCTTTATACATAAATTAAAACACAAATATTTCCCTCAATCAGTTTGAGTTATATGTGGTGAGTATATGGATGGAGAAATCCCCAGCAGAGTAGTGGGCTGCGTTAATATAGTTTGCTCCGATGCAAGAGAGGGCGGTGAACTATATGGGGCAGCAAAACAAATTATTGCTAAGGAATATTTGAAACGGGGTATAGTGGTCGATTACAGCAGAATAAGCTCCGCAGGAAGTTTTGCTACGGCTGACGTAATAAGCGATACGGGTCGTGTAATTCACAGAACGCTCAGCATTCTTGGCAAAACCTATGGTAAACATCTTTTTTGGGGGGTCCACGACAGGAAAGGGGACCAGAATGGGAAGGTATATGTTAATTTCGAAGTTAGCATATCCACCCATGGGGATGTGAAAATCAAGAATGGCGCGCAAATTCCCAGTTCTATCGAAGATTTAGAGATTGTTCCTGGTTCACCGTATAACTGCGGCATGTTGCATGCTTCAGATGTATGGATGGAGCTCGTGGACTTGATTCTGAAAGACAAGCCTGCATTTAAGTTTTTTATCCCTGGCAACGGCCTAATTTCAATGGAGATGGATACGATTGAAGCTATTCTCAGCATCCTCAAACCGCAATACGCCCTGCAGAGCGACAGTATAATAGATTTCGCACCTAGCATATCAAATCTGCTTACACACCCCATAGACCAAAAATCACGTCTGGACCGCAATCTGGTCTCAGACAAAACCCTGCGTTCACTGGATCTTAGAACATCCGCCGCTATCAACAATTATCCGGACTATAAATACATTAGGTTGGATCAAGACCATGCTACAGTAGGTTTCATGGACGATGTTTATGATTTCCTCGAGCACATCGCCACGATGCTTCCGTCAAACAGCCCGCACATAGTCGGCAAGAAAACCAAGCAACAGCCTGTGCTGGGACTCATACACACACCTTACATGACGAGTTCCAAAGCCAGCGTACTTGGAGATGCCATCTATAGCGGACTAGTTCATAACATTCGCGACTATTGCCCAGGGCAGATTTTTACCGTGAGTAGCATGAGTGCAGCGCAGCCTTATTTTGGCTTTGACCCCTACCAAATAACCGGAATCTTCTATTCTGTTTCACATTTAGGGATAAGAACATACTATCTTCTTGGCGCCACGCGTGAGGAAGCCGACCTCATAAAGCAGAAAGTGCACAACGACCCCTTTGTGAACTTCGTCATGAAAAAATTCGGCGTAAAACTTGTTCCGCGCACTATAGAAGAAGTAAGTATCCGTCCACCGCCAGTTGATCAGCAGGTCAAGGAAATCATAAAAGAGGGAATAAGAACATTTAAACCTCGCGAAAATTCAAGGCTCAATCAGCCGGTGAGAAAAGTTCAGGGCATAATAACCCTATGACCTCATATGTCCAGATTCTTCACTTCCCTCGCGTACTGCTCGATGAATGCCCTGCGCGGCTCCACAGCATCGCCCATCAGGAGCGAGAACATCTCCTCTGCCTTAATCGCATCCTCGATAGTGACCTTCTTCAAGGTCCTGGTCTCAGGGTTCATGGTGGTGTCCCAGAGCTGCTGGGCGCTCATTTCCCCCAATCCCTTATATCTTTGTATTTCTACATCCCCGCCGAACTCGGCGCTCACCCTGGCCAGCTCGTCCTCGTTGTAAACGTACCGTTCCTGCTTGCCTTTTTTAACCCTGAAAAGCGGGGGCTGGGCAATGTACAGATAGCCGCTCTCTATCAGCGTCCTGAAATGCCTGAAAAAAAGTGTGAGTAAAAGTGTCCTAATGTGGGCTCCATCAACATCTGCATCCGTCATTATCACAATCTTATGATACCTCAATTTGCCCAGGTCCATGTCAGAGCCGAAGCCGGTGCCCAATGAAAGCACGATGTTCCTTATCTCGTTGCTGGTGAGAATCTTGTTCTGGGGTGCCTTTTCCACGTTGAGTATTTTCCCCTTGAGCGGAAGCACCGCCTGGAACCTCCTGTCCCTCCCCTGCTTCCCGCTTCCCCCTGCAGAATCCCCTTCCACGAAGAATATTTCGCATTTCGCAGGGTCCTCCTCGCTGCAGTCAGCAAGCTTTCCCGGAAGCACGCTCGATTCAAAAACGTTCTTCCTCCTTATGAGCTCCTTGGCCTTCTGCGCGGCTTCCCGCGCTTCCATGGCGCTGGTGCATTTAGCGAGTATGGTTTTCGCGACCTGCGGGTTCTCCTCGAGATACTGCTTGAACGAGGACGAGAAGAAGCTGTCTATATACCCCTTCACTTCGCTGTTTCCCAGCTTTCCCTTGGTCTGGCCCTCGAACTGGGGCTCAGGCACCATAATGCTTATCACAGCGGTTATGCCCTCCACCGCATCGTCCCCGCTTACCCTCCTGCCGTCCTTGAGAATCCTGCTCCCCTCGCCGTAATCGTTCAGCACCCTGGTGAGGCCGGTCCTGAATCCGCTCACGTGGGTTCCGCCGTCCATGGTTTTTATGTCGTTCACGAAAGAGGCGATCGTTTCGCTGTAACTGTCCGTATACTGTATCGCAATCTCGGCGTTGATGTTTCCCACTTCCTTGTGAAAGTAAATAGGCGCATGGAGCTTGTTCTTGGTCCTGTCCAGGAATTCCACGTACTGGATTATTCCTCCCTCGAAAAGGAAATCCTCCTTTTTGCCGCTCTTTTCATCATTTATCTTTATGTGCACTCCCTTGTTGAGGAATGCCAGCTCCCTGAGCCGCTCCATCACAGTGTCATAATCGAATTCAACAGAAGGGAATATCTTCTGGTCGGGCTTAAATATCACGGTGGTTCCGCGCAGCAGGGTGTCCCCAATCACTTCCACCGGAGTCGTGGGAATGCCCCTGGAATACTTCTGGACGTATATTTTCCCTCCGCGGTGCACCTCCACAATCATTATCTCGGAAAGCGCATTCACAACCGAAATCCCCACTCCGTGCAGTCCGCCGGATATCTTGTAAGCCTTTTTCTCGAACTTCCCGCCCGCGTGCAGTATGGTAGTAACCACCTCGAGCGCGCTCTTGCCCATGCTGTGCTTTTCCGTTGGTATTCCCCTTCCATCGTCGCGCACGAGCGCGCTTCCGTCGGCCTTGAGCACCACATCCACATTTTTCGCATAGCCGCCGAGCGCCTCATCAATGCTATTGTCCACAATCTCGTATATGAGGTGGTGCAGCCCCTTCCTGTCGGTGTCCCCTATGTACATCGCAGGACGTTTCCGCACTGCTTCAAGGCCCTCGAGAATCTGTATGCTTTCGGCGTTGTATTCGCCCGACTCAGTCTTTCCGTCAACCATCAATATCACTGTTTTGCTTGAAAAAACCCAAATGGCTTCCGCACGTGTTTTATCTCATAAAATATATGTCCGGAAGGGTTAATAAACATGCCTGCGCCCGGGTTCCAGGGCGGTTCCGCATGCCTGCAAAATACGCTAGATTTTCCCGAGTTTCGCCTCCAGCTCGGCAGCGAGTTCCTGCGCGCCCTCCTTCTTCGCGAACACCACCCCGTCGTTTTCCTGGCCCCTGACGATGATAGCGGCGTGCTTCTCCCCGGTTATGGAAATCGCGGTGAAATCCGAGTTGTGCACCTTCTGCGCGAGCGCCTTCCCGTAATTGGAAATCTTCCAGGAGAGTATCGCCTCTATGCTGCGGTTCCCGCTGTCCGAATGCACCGCGAGCACCCTGTCTTTGTTGAACACCACTCCACCCAGGGCCCCGCCTTTGGAAACCAGTTTCCTGAGCGCTGAATCCGCCTTGCCCTGCGGGCTGCTTTCGCTCCTCTTTATCCCGGCTGCATCAACCACGAGCCCTTCGTCCTCGTTTTCAATAGCGAACCTGCTTGCCGCCGGAGCGCGCCATTCCTGCGGTATGTCAGAAAGCGCCGAAAACGGCACCTCGTCCTTCTCCGCCAGCTTCTCGGATATCTCTTTGCTCCACTCCTTCCCGTAATGGCTGAACACGCGCGCTTTCTCATCCACCTTAACTATCGCGGCTTCCGCACGGGTTATGTACAATTCTATGAGCTCTTTCGCCGCCCTCTCGCTGCCCGGCTTTTTCATCAGGGTTTCCATCCTGTCCAGGGGCACGGAAATGAGCACTCCGCGCTCATCCCCCACATCGAGCTTCCCGGCTCCCTTGACCCTTGCCTCGAGCTCCTCAATCTTCTCCCTGAGCTTCCTCATCCTCAGTTCATTGGCCTTCGGGCTCACATCCAGTATGTTCTCGTAATAAGCCCTTCCGGCGAGCGCGCCCTTCACCCTGTCTTCAACCACTGAATAGACTAGGTAGATTGCGAAGAAAATCGAAACCATGGAAAGTGTTCCGGGTATGCTCTCGGCCAGGTGCCTCGTTATGTCTGGCAGGTTGAGCACGTCTTCCATGACCGGGGCCGCGCCGAGCCTGAGCGCATAGCCAATCGCGAGCGCCAGCACCGCAGCGACGGCGTATTCCTTCCAGTATATGTTGGCCCTGCCCAGGATGCGCACCGCGCTGTCCCGGAATCCGCACCGCGAAACAACCGCATTGACCGCTGCGAAAATCACCTTCCCGAGCAGCCATGCTGCGGAAGCCGCTATCGCCCAGAAGGAAACCACGAAAGCGAGCGCCGTGTAATATCCAAGTCCCTTCGAAACCGAGTAAATCCACTTGCTCAACGCCATTATTCCTGCCACCAGCCAGTTGTTGGTGAAGGAAATGACGCGCAGGGTGACCTTGGGCGTGGCCCAGTTGTCAAAAATATCCTCCCTCATCCCCTGCGATGTCTTGAACCCGTAGCCCAGCATGTATTCGCTGTAAACGCTCGATTTAACCAGGGGCCAGCCCACGGTGTTGGACGTGAAGGTGTATTTCCCCCCTTCCTGGGGCACGACCATGTCGCTGAGCGTGGGAAGCGCCGCCTTGGGCAGGCTGTCCGAGACGTTCAGCTCTATATACTCATGGCTCTGGGTGGTGGTCTTGAGGTTGACCGCGTAGCTGTACGCCTTTGGGGCCCTTTCGTAGTCCCCGAGCGTTGCCAGCATCCCCGCGAGCTTCTCGTTGTCGTAATCTATCGGTTTGCACACCGCGAACATGTTCTCGCTCAAGAGCGGATTCGCGTTTATCTCTATTGTCCTGTCCATGAGCGCGCTTATCTTCCCCATGAGAATTTCCCTGTCGGATTCCCCGGAGTGCGCTATGGTTATGAGCATCTGCCTTATCAGTTCCATGTCCTGGTCGTTGGCTTTCGTGTCCTCCGAATACCGGTATATCCAGTATCCCACCAGGTCGCTCGAATACTCGTATTTCTTGCACTGCGAAGCAGTGCACAATGCCGCGCAGTCCCTTGCGCCGGTGCAGCTTCCCCCTTTGTGAAGGCCCAGCGCCTGGCTGCACTCGCTCTCCTTCTGCTTCCGGTCCAGGTCGAACTCGAAAATCCTGGTCTCGAGCGCGGAAACGTCCGGGTCGCTGAGCTGGTTCACTTTCTTCACCGTGAGCAGCGTCTGCGTCTGGGCAGCTGTGGCGAACTTCTGCATGCTTATGTTGCTCTCTGCGCTTATGGTGATGGGCCTGAACGTGTACGTCTTGAAATCCGTCATGTTGTCCAGGTCGAGGTCCCTGGCTCCGGCGGAGAGCACTTTTTCGTTGGCGAGCGCGCTGACATCCTTGTCCACGATGCATCCGCTCAGTGAAATTGCGAGCAAAAGCACAATCGCTAAACCTGGCCGGCGCATGCACCTATTTATCTTATGTATTTTAAAAATCTAACTTCGTGTTTTCCCCATGAAGGGACTGGGGAGAGTGCTTGCTCAAATACGGCCAGGGGCAGCCAGCGAACGCAGGGAGCGCGCTTTCGCGAACATGGTGGTTGCGAAGCTCCAGGCCAGCTTCAAGCCGGCCAAAGTCGTGCTCGCGGGCTCTTTCGCGAAGGGCACGTTCCTGGAGGGGGACAAGGACATAGACGTTTTCGTGCTTTTCAGGCACTCGATGGAGAAAGAGGCCATGGAGGGGATAGTCCGCGCGGCAGTGGAGAACGCGTTTCCCGGCGCATTCATCCAGACCGCGTATGCGCAGCATCCGTATGTGCGGGTTTTCCTGGACGGCAGGAAGATAGACGTGGTGCCTGCCTACGAAATAGGCCACGGGCGGCACTTCGAGCTCAGAAGCGCGGTGGACCGGACCCAGCTCCACACCGAGTATGTGCTCTCAAAAATGTCCGGCGCGCAGAAGGACGAGGTGCGCCTGCTCAAGAAATTCCTGAAATCCGGCAACCTTTACGGAGCCGAGATACGGACCCAGGGCTTCTCAGGCTACCTGTGCGAACTTCTCATACTGGCTTACGGGGATTTCGAGGGCGCGGTGAAGGCCGCAGCAGACTGGAAGGAGCGGACTTTTCTGGACATCCAGCACCAGGAGCCGGCCGAGAGCATGCTCGCCAAATTCAACACCCCGCTCATCTTCCTGGACCCGGTGGACAAGGAAAGGAACGTTTCAGCCGTGGTGAGCCTGGAAAATTACTCCGCGTTCATCTCCCTTGCGCGGCGCTTCCTGGCTTCGAAAAGCAAAATTGGGTTTTTCAGCAAAAGGGCGTTCGGCGCCAGCGAGCTTTCGAAGTTCGTGCGCCGGCGCCAGCTCTACTGCATCTCCTTCGAAGCGCCCAACGTAGTGGACGACGTGCTGTGGGGCCAGGTGCGCAGGCTCCAGGAAACACTGCTTTCGGAATTGAGAAAATCCGGCTTCGAAGCGCTCGGATGCGAGATGGACCGCGAAGGGGAAAGCATAAGCCTCCTGTTCGAAATTTCGAACGAGCCGCTCCCGGAGAAGCGCGTAATCCTGGGGCCCCCGCTCAGGTTCAGGAAGGACTGCGAAAAGTTCTCGGCGCAGTACGCGCCGGCGTTCGTGCTTTCCGGCAGAATTGCTTCGCTGGTTAAGAGAGAGTGCCGCACTTTCCCGCAGTTCGCGAAGAAGCTGAAAAAAATCCCGCTCCCGTCGCACCTGCGCGCGGCCAGGAACGCAAAAATATATAAGGGCCAGGAGCTAATAGGCAAATGCAGGAATGCGCTCAGCAGGTATGCGCAGCGTTTTCTCCCGTAGCAAGGTGTTCTTATGCCGTTCAACCCCGAAAAATTCATCCCCAGCGCCGAGCAGGAAATCCGCGCTTCGGTTGGAAAGGAAAAGGCCATAATAGCGCTTTCAGGGGGCGTTGACAGCTTCGTCGCCGCAACCCTGTGCGCCAAGGCCGGCATAAACCTAAAGGCGGTTTTCGTGGATACCGGTTTCATGCGGAAGGACGAGGCCAGGAAAGTAAAAGCCGCGGCAGAAAGCGTCGGCATAAACCTCACGGTGGTTGAAGCCCAGGGGAAGTTCATAGATGCCTTGAAAGGCGCCGAGGAGCCTGAGAAAAAGCGGAAGATAGTAGGCGAGATGTTCGTGCGCGTTTTTGAGAAAGAAGCGAAGAGCAGCGGCGCCACCTTCCTGGTGCAGGGCACCATAGCCCCGGACTGGATAGAGAGCGGCGGGCTCGGGAGGGACACCATAAAGAGCCACCACAACGTCGCAGGGCTTCCGAAGGACATGGGGCTCAAATTGTGCGAGCCGATACGCGAGCTTTACAAGCACGAGGTGCGCATGGTCGGAAAATCGCTCGGGCTCCCGCCTTACATCTACGAGCGCCAGCCTTTCCCCGGGCCCGGGCTCTCGGTGCGCGTGGTGGGGGAAGTGAGCGAGGAGAAGCTCGACATAGTGCGCGAGGCCTGCGACGTAGTGGAGCACGAATTGGAAAAGGCCAGCGCGGAAGGGAAGATGGAGAAGCCATGGCAGTATTTCGCAGCTTTGCTTCCGTCCAAGACAGTGGGCGTGAAAGGGGACGAGCGCTCCTACAAATACACTATTCTGGTGAGGGCTGTAAAAAGCTTGGATGGGATGACCGCTAATTTCTCGATGGTGCCTCCGGACGTGCTTCAAGCCATATCAACGAGGATATGCAACGAGATCAAGGAAGTCGGTCGCGTCGTGTATGATATAACGAACAAGCCGCCTTCTACGATAGAATTGGAATGATTACGCTCTTTTTTCCTGAGGAGCCAGATACTCGAGATTTCGGCTCAGTTGTTTGGCTAGTTTTTCCGCAACCATTTCCGGGGCTCTCTGGTCTGTTTTTAGTTTTATTCCGGCATGCACCGATGCAGCCAGCGGGCTCGTTCCGTTATACTGGCTGAAGAGGTATTTCGATATTTCGGAGCAGACACCATTCCCAGCGATTTCGGCTAGGGAAGGATGCGTTTCAACTTTCCGCGGTATTATTCTCGCGGAAAAAGCCGAAGGCTCATGCCCGCGTTTTTTTTCAGCCTTGAATGCAATCTGGGAATCTCCGTCCATAGAACTCACTATCCAACAAAGATATTTATACGCAAGCATATTTAAATACTTTTACATTTTAAACCACCAAAATAAACAAATTAAACTTTGTGAACTACCACCAGTCAAATACTCGTGGCTTCCTGCTTCACAGAAGATACTTGCCCATTGGGATTACAATTGGTAGCGGTTTCTTCTCGGCAGGCTTGACTTCCCGGCGTTCCGCCGGTAGCTCTTTGGAGTATGTTTATTGCTGCATTGAGATCCCTGTGCATGGATGCACCACAAATGCAACTATGCCACCTCTCAGCAAGCGATTTTTTCTGCACCAGACTACAACTACTGCACGTCTGTGAAGTGTTGGCAGGGTTTATCAGCACTACCTCGGAACCAGCTTCTTCCGCTTTGTAGCGAATCATGCCAGTAAACTCAGCCCAGCCGCAGTCCAGAATGGATTTTGCAAGGAACCCTTGTGCCATGCGATGCACGTTAAGGTTTTCCATTGCAATAAGAGAATATTCGTTCACCAGTGAACGTGTAGTCTTGTGGAGGAAATCCCTTCTTTTGTTTGCGAGTTTTTCAAATGCTCTGGCAACTCTGAACCTCATTCTATCTCTATTTTTGCTACCCTTCTTTTTCTTAGATAGCTTCTGTTGAGCGCTCTTGAGTTTTTCTTCAGAAACCCTTATGTGCCGCGGGTTTTCTATTGCTCTTCCATCGCTTAGGTATGCGAAATTCTCTATTCCAAGGTCTATTCCGACTGCAAAACCATGTTTTTTCGGAACAGGCACTTCATCTATTTCAGATGTGAAGATTGCGAACCACTTCCTAGAAGGGAATTTCTTTATTGTGAGGGTCTTTATTCTGCCCTTAATACTCCTGTGCTTTTTGATTGGGATAGCACCTATTCTGGAGAGTTCAAGCTTTTCATCCAATTTGAAGCCGAATTGTGCGTACGTGAAGGATTTCACTCTCTCCATTGATTTGAACCTTGGAAAGCCAGTCTTTATTCCTGCCTTCTTTTTAGAAAGCATCAACCCAAGGCTTTTAGCCAACCTGTCTGCAACGTTCTGGGCCACCTGGGAAAAAATGCCTGCTCCCTTTACTTGAAGATAGAGCTCTTTTCTGGCTGGGAATTTTCTTGTTTTTCCATAATATTTTTTTGTATAAGAGAGGAGGTTGTTCCAGATGTTCTTGCAGTAGTGGAGGTGCGCATTCAGCTCTTCTTCCTGGACATTTGAGGGATAGATGCGGAATTTCCAACTTCGGATTTTCATGATGATGCTTCAAATGAGGTGTTTATAATGACTAATTGGGTGGTGGTTGCCGGTGGCATTATCCACCTGTCGCAGGACGGACAGAATTAAAGCTTTTAAACTATGTGCAGAAAAGAGCCCTATGCCCGACTTTGAACTGATGATACGCAACGGCAAGTACCGCGAGGCAGCAAAGGCGCTTGACGCCGAGATGGCGAAAAAGGAAGGCGATCGCCTTTACTACCTCCGCGCAATAGTTTCCTACAAGCTCAAGAATTACGAATATGCGATGGAATTGGTGGAGCACGCGCTTTTCCTGAAAAAAGAGCCGGATTACCTGAAGCTTAAGGGTCTCATGCTGATGGAAACCCTGGATTTCGGGGCGGCATTCGAAATGTTCTCGGAAGTAATCC
>JBAZLI010000026.1 GCA_041650355.1 Candidatus Micrarchaeia archaeon
TTCTCGAAACTTGAAATTCATGCTGATATGTTGAAACATACCGAAACTGCGGGGTGCAAATGCGGAGCCGCAGTACCCCCCTATTACTCTTATTTCCCTATCCGTTTTTATACGTTAGTATGTACTATTTCATGCGATAGCTTATGCTCCCGTTGCTCCTCGCGCAAATCCTCCTGGAGATTGTAGCTCCTCCGGCAGTGCCCCTCGACCCGCTGATACAGCCATTCAACCAGGCGTTCCCGCTCATGGCGATGGCGCTTTTCATGAGCGTGTGCATAACCGCCCTCATGTACATGGTCGGCAACGCGCTCCAGTCCCCGGACCTGATAGCCCTGGGCAAGGACAACCTGGGGAACCTGCTCTTCAGCGCCCTGGTGGTGCTCCTCTTCATGGCGCTTTTCGGCGTATTCTCGGAACTGGCCGGCGCGCTGGCGTGCGGCCAGCCGTGCAACCACGTCCAGGCCGCGTATTTCAGCGTGCTCGTTCTCAGGTTCAAGCTCCTCTCGCTTTACAGCGTCCTGTACTCCTACGAGCTTCTCTTCGGCTTCGCCTCCTCGCTGGGATTCTCGTTCCCGCTGAGCGCGATAAGCCCGACCACCCTGCTGGGGGCGCTCATATCCATCCCGTCCATCTCCTTCTCCCCTCTCTCGGGCCTCGCGCCGCTCTCCAGCGCCCACACGATAATAGTGGAGGCAGTGGGGACCGCGCTCATGATGGTCATGGCCCGGCAGGTGATGCTGGAATTCATAGGCCGCTACCTCTTCATCTTCTTCGTGCTCGGCGCGGCCCTCCGCTCATTCGTTTTCACCCGGAAAACCGGTTCGAGCCTGCTCGCGCTCGCGGCGGTCGCGTATTTCGTTTACCCGCTCGCGGTGCTTCTCACGAACTACCTCATCTTCAGCGCCTACCAGCCGGCTGATTTCGGCATCGCCCCCACTGCGATAGGCTACTGCTCCGACCCCGGCACCGCTGAGGACGTCGCAGCCAGCCTCAGGGCCGAACAATCCGGCCTGTACAACCAGAACATAGAGAAGGAGAGCGTGGACTGGTTCGATTTAGGCGGCGTGCTGTCGAGCGCAGCCAAGTTCGTGGGGGGCGCAATCCTCAAGGTTATGAACGTAATCCTCACGTTCAACGTGGGCTTCTTCCTCGCAGTGATAACATCGCCGCTCATGTTCTCCTCGTTCTACGACTTCATACTCCTGGAGGTCCAGACCGAGGGGCAGTTCCTCGCAGTGGTGTTCATAAGTTTCTTCATCGAGGTGGTGGTCACGATAACGATGTACCGCGGCATATCCCAGTTCATGGAAGGAGAAACCGAAATATTCGGAGTGAGCAAGCTGATATGAATGGTTGAATTCCTGTTTCCCACCCTGGTTCCGGTCATCGCGATGCTCAGCGTCATGCTCATCGCCGTAACCTACATGGGCGGGAAGGTGTTCCGCATCCCCTCGTGGGAAGCCTATTTCAACGTGGAGATGACCAACCTGGTAATGGCAATGATGATGATAGGGCTGATGTACGGCGGATTCATGGCCACCACGCAGATATCCAAGTGGTTCCTCGACGGCCAGGACCCCATAACCGCCTCCACTTCCTTCCTGAACTCGGTGATAAACCAGGGCGTGCTCCCGATGTACAAGGACCTCCTCGCGATAGAGGCGATGACCTCGCTCAGCAACTCATTCATGATACGCGTGGGCCCGAGCGTGTGGTCCTCGGTTTCCAAGGTGGAGCCCGGCGCGGACGCGATTCTCTCCATGTGCCGTCTCCTTTCATTCGGCCTTCTCGCGGTTTACGGAAGCCTCAGCGCCCAATACATGGCCCTGAGCCTGATGGACCCGCTGATGTCGCTCCTGCTTTCCCTGGGCGTGCTCCTTTACATTTTTCCCACGACGCGCGACGCCGGCGCCTTCCTGATAGCCGCGGCGTTCGCCGCCGGCGTGGTGTTCCCGTTCATATACGCCCTCAATTTCATGGCGCTCGAGAAAATCTACGGTTCCCCTTATGTAGCCTACATCCCGGACTTCCACGGGCTCAACATGCGCGGCCTGCCCGGGCTCATACTGAAACTCGGGGCCTCCTTCGGGAGCATATTCAACTTCGAGTTCTTCGTGCCGTTCATAAACGCCATGGCCCACCTCACGCTCGTGGCCTTGTTCCTGCCTTCCATAGCTATGACGCTCAGTGCCGCGATGATAACCTCGCTGGCCAAATTCCTCACGGGTAAGTGAATATGAAAAAGATGATACTCGCGCTCCTGCTGGCCGTTGCGGCCCTTCACGCCAACGGGCCCGAGCCCAAAAGCTTCGAGCAGCTCCTCCTGGAGAACGGGGGCATCGCAGTAGCATTGCTCACTATAAGCGTGTTCCTGGCCGGCCTGGTCTACATGGTCGGCAACTTCATAGCCAACGAGAAAGTGAAGATGTGGGCCAAGACAGAAGTGGTGGAGATTTTCTACTCCGGCGTGATTCTCGCAATAATCGTGGGGATAGTCGCGAGCGGCACCGGCGTCGCGGAAGCCCTCACCAAAGAGTTCGACCCTTACACTTCGGGCATGGTGTGCGGAAAAGACGCGCCTCCCGCATTCAACACATTCACGCTCAAGGAGGGCAAGCCCCTGGACCCGGCCTACCAGCTGGTCCCGTGCCACATCCGCGTGGCCAAGAACTTCCTCGCGACCATATTTTTCGAAACCGCCCACTTCGTAAAGGCGGTGGGCATAACCCACTCCTGGTACACATACCTCTCCTCTTTCTCCGTGGACTTCACCCCTGTAGGCACCACCACGTTCTTCTCGGGCGCAGGATACAGCCACTCCATACTCGGCTTCCTGAACGCCAAGAACAACGCGCTCCAGTTCCTTTTCGAGAACGGGATAAAGATACTGATACTCACCCGGTTCCAGGAAATACTGCTCAACTTCATCGCAGTCGCGCTTTTCCCTCTGCTTCTCATCGCAGGCCTGGTGCTCAGGACATTCATGCTGACCAGGAAGCTCGGCGGCCTCCTGATGGCGATGGCCCTTTCCCTGTATTTCATTTACCCGATTTTCTACATCATCGGGGACATGGTTCTCACATCAGTAATCCTGGACCAGAACTACGCCCAGGACCTTCCTCTTGAAGAGCGGCCTGCGCTCGCAGTGATATTCACTGACTTCGAAGGCCTGCCGCCCAAGCTCAACGACCTCGCCCCCGGCGGGTCCGCCTCGCCCCAGGAAACCGCAGATGTGGCGGTGGACGGCGCCGCGGTTTCCCAGACTGCGCAGGCCCAGATGAGCGCGCTTTTCGGCAAGCAGAGTACCTGCGCCGAAACCAAATTGGATGTCGAAAGCATGCAGGATGAAGTGACGGAAACCAGCATCGTGGACGTAATCACGGACATGTGGGGCCTCGGCTCAAGTTCCCAGGAAACCACCTTGGGCAAGTTCCTTGGGGATGCATATTCTGCCGGCGGAAGCTGGAACCCGGCGAGCTTCGATTCCATAATCGTGGGCATAGACGTGCTCGCGAAAGCGCTTTTCTTCTCCGCGTTCTTCTCGTTCATTTCCATATTCGTGACCATCTCGAGCATAAAGACGCTTTCCCCGATGCTGGGCGGGGACGTGGAAATAGCCGGGCTTACCCATCTCATATGAGTGATGCTGATGCACAAAACGAAACTCGCGCTTCCGCTCCTGCTCCTCCTGCTGGCCCAGCCGGTGTGCGCGCAGTTCACTGACCCGTTCACCGAGCCCACCTCCCAGGAATACCAGGATTACGTGATGCATGATCCAAGCCAGCTTGCGCGCATCTTCACCGAGTCATCCACGCTCATAAAAGAGAGCATGAACCAGTGCACCGGACCGCCCAACGCGGAATACGCCGCCGTAGAGCTCATGAAGTCCACGTTCTTCGCGTTGTTCATAATGGCGATGGCGATAGCCCTGATGTACATGGCCGGGAATTTCTTCCAGCTCCCGAAAGTGATAGGCTTCGCAAGGCAGGAAATCAACGAGCTCATAATCACCTGCCTCGTCGCGGTGGTGTTCCTCGCATTCCTCGCGCCCCTTAATTACTCGAGCAACCTCCTCGGGTTCGACGTGTTCCAGAAAGCCACCGACTACAGCTACAAGATGCTCGACAAGGTCAGCACCTACTCCTCGCTCCTGATAACCGCCAACATAGCCGTCAACTCCATCTACACACTATACGTGCCGCTCGGCCCGATACGGAGGGCGATGACGATGCAGCTCGGCCCGGCCCTCAGGCCCCTGATAGACGCGGTTTCTTTCGGGCTCCAGTTCCTCATAACCACATACGGCGAGTGGGCTGTTTTCATCTTCATGTTCTGCTTCATTCAGAAGTGGTTCCTGGTGTTCTTCTTCCCTGCCGGCCTGTTCCTGCGCACGTTCCCGCAGACGCGCGGGGGCGGGAACACGCTCATCGGCCTTGCGGTGGCGCTCTCAACAGTTTACCCTTTCATGTTCTACCTGGACGGCCTTATATTCGATGCGCAGTTCCCGGCCGGCGCGTCCACCCTCTCAGCCAGCTACTTCCTAGACATAATACGGCTCATAGCGACCCAGGTTATTTCCGGCACCTCCGCGAGCATCCTGTTCGGCGCGCTCTCCATGCTGTACATATCCCCGTGGATGGTCGGGGCCGTGATGATGGCTGTTGTTATGTATTTCGACGTGATGATAGACGTCCTCCACCTCATAGTGATATTCAGCCTCCTGCTGCCAGTGATGAACATATTCGTGACCCTCACGTTCGCGCGTGAAATCGCGAAGCATCTCGGAAGTGAAATAAACCTCAGCGCGTTCGCAAAACTCATATGAGTGATGAAAATGGCCTATTATTTCCTGCACGAATTCCAGCCTGCCATGAACCAGTTCGTGTGCTCGGGCGTCACGTTCGACCCCTACACCGGCCTGGCCTTCCCGGGCTGGTTCGGGGCGTGCATGGCCGCGCTTCTCGCATCCGGGGCCATAATAGCGTTCATGTACCTCCTCGCGGCCATTTTCCAGAACCAGCCCATGCTCGCAGGTTTCAAGCTCGAAGTGTATGAGTTGGTGGTCACCGTGGCCATTTTCGTCGTGCTCATGATGCTGCTCGGAGGAATGTGCAACATCAACGCGGGCATGGTCTTTCCAGGGGACGAATGGGCGGACAAGAACATATACTACTCGGCAACCAACCACTTATTTTCATTTGCCGAGTACACCCTGCAGACCATGTGGTGGCAGTACAAGGCCTACACGTTCATAGACTATCTCACGAGCACCGAGATATCCGCGGTGCCCATGGGCGTGGGCGCTAACATGCGGCCTCTCGCAGGACTCGGAGGCGCGGTCAAGCCCGTGCTCAACAACGCATTCACTGTCGAAACGATAGCCGTGGTTACCGCGGAGGCCCAGGCCTACGTGCTGGACTTCGGCACGTTCGCATTACTCTCCTACTTCCTCCCGTTCGGGCTCATGCTCAGGTGCTTCGTGTGGACCCGCCCCCTCGGGGGAACCATAATCGCGCTCACGTGCGTCTTCCTGTTCATATACCCGCTCCTGGTAATCCCGTGCTACAGCATAGCCCAGACCCAGCTAAAAGGGCACCTTGATTTCATATACAACAACCCGAACTTCAATCCCGCAATAACGCCCTTCTCCGCCCTATTCTCCTACGCCCTCAAGTGGTTCTGGAGCCCGGACCTGCTCATGCTCTACGCCCTGCTCTCCATGCCCTCCATAGCAGTGATATTCATAGGCGGCGTGTTCATGCCCCTGTTCATAACCCTGGTGGCTATAACCACGGCCCGCTACCTCTCGAAATCGATGGGCGAGGAGATAGACATAACTAACCTTACGAGGATGATATGACATGGGCTGGGAAACACTCGCGCTGACCGCCGCGTTCATCGCCGTCATGATATCCGCGCTGCTCATAATGATCTCCAGGTTCCTGGACTTCAAAATCCTAGAACAGTCAGCGAAATCCGAGCTGCTGTTCGCCGCAAGCTCCGTCCTCGTGGTCATTTTCCTCATCGTGCTCGTGCGCTACGGCACCGCGGTCGGAAAAGGGGTCGCGTTCGAGATGTACAAGTACACCTACGAAAAAACCGGCTATCTCCATTACAAGACCTTAGACGCTTCAGGCAACGAAGTGGACCAGCCACTGGATGCATCGGTTTTCGCCAACCCGGACCTCACGCTCATTGAAATTTCCATCCTCTACATGAAATCCGTGATGTACTGCGCCGAGTCCATGGGGCGCATGGTCTTTCTCGTGAGCATGCCCACCCACTGGCTCAGCTCCATATCTCAGGACGTGTTCATGGCATATCCCATGTCCGGATGGGCCTGGGGCGGAGTGGCCCAGAGCACGGACAACATCCTTAACACCCTCTACTTCACCGAGCTGATATACCGCTTCCAGATTTACGTGCTCCGCTTCATGGATGTTTTCGCGCTCGAATTCATGCTCCCGATAGGGATTCTGATGCGCTCGTTCCCGCCCACGAGGGGCGCGGGCGCATTCGTAATCTCCTTCGCCATAGCGATTTACCTGGTCTATCCGTTCTCTTTTCTCGCAGCCGCGTTCTCCACCACTTACCCCGCGCTCTGCCTCACCCCGGACATACCGGCTCCTGATTTGAGCACCACCATGGACCGGGGCTCCCTCTGGTCCATGATGATGTGGTACAACGCGTTCGAGCACAATATAATCGAGCTTGTTACGAACTCCGGGAATTTCATAAACTCGCTCCTCACCAACCTGTGCTTCCTGCCCATGCTCGCGCTCACCCTCACCCTCACTTTCGCGCAGATGTCGAACGGCCTTTTCGGCGCCAACGTGCCTGAAATCGGGCGCGGCCTGTTAAAATTAATCTAGTTTATAAAATTATCAGCCCAAATGCAATCATGCGCAAGTTCGTGATAGACACGAGCATATTCGTGAACCCCCAGGTCCGCAAAGCTTTCGGCTCGGACCCCAAAAAAGCCGTAGCCGGTTTCCTGAAACTGGCGTCCAGGAAACGCGACGCCGAATTCTACATGCCTTCGAGCATATTCGGCGAGCTCCGCAATTTCGTCCAGGGCGACGTGGAAAAGCTCGAAGTGCTCGTGAAGCGCCGCTCGCCCAACATGTACGCAATCTACCTTCCGGCCGCGGTTTTCTACGATTTCGTGGAGGACGTGCGCGAGCGCGTGAACAAAGGGCTGCGACTCGCGGAGGATTTCGCGCGCGACAACAAGGCCAACAACGCGGAGAAGGTGCGGATTCTCCGCGAGAGGTACAAGGAAGCCATGCGCGCAGGAATCCTGGACAGCAAGGAGGACTTCGAGCTCGTGCTCCTCGCGAAGGAGCTTGACGCGGCCCTCGTTACCGCGGACGAAGGCGTGCTGGATTTCGCGAACAAAATAGGATGTGAGATACTCCACGCATCCAAGCTGAAATCAGCACTGTCAAAAAAGTAAAAAAAGCCATGCGCCCTAATCTCTAATCGGTCATCCCCTTCCCCCCGACAAACTCCCTCAGTTTCTTCGAGGTCCGCACGTAAATCTTCCTGAACCTTATCACGGTGCGTCCGCCCTCCTCGCGCTTGAAGACCAGCTCGAGCCTCACTTCCTTCCCCATGTGCGATTTTAGCTCATCCCACACTGCCGGATTTTTCACCCTTATCTCGAACTCATCGTATATCTCCCCTTCCTTCTCGAGCATGTTGAGCGCCCTGGAAAAATTCTCATATACAGCCCTGCCCAGCTCCTTCCCGTACGCCCCGCGGTCCAGCCCGTGCTCCTTCACGAACATCGCGGACCTGAGCAGCCGCTGGTTGAAATACCCTATGGGCATGTCGAACAGCTGCTTCACCGTATTCCCTATGTCCTCTATGTCCGCGTTCGGGTTGACGTACTTCACGGCCTGCACCCGGTCCTCGGACTTGAACACTATCCCTTCCTTCCGCGCCTTGTTCACGTTGAGCGCGAGTTCCCTCAATTTCTTCAAATCCGTTTTCCTGCTGAATTTCCCGAGCCGCGGAACCCCCTCCAGCCCATGCTCCTTCAGGAGCCCGTACTTCTCCTCCTGGCTGATGAAAGCCCCGTCCTCCAAATCATATACGTCAAAAACGTAATACTTCACGTCGAAATCCTCCGCTGGCCTGGTGTACGGGGTATTTCCAATCATCTCCCCGCACAGCATCACCCTGCGGCGGAATATCTTCCTTGGGACCAGTTCGCGCAATTTCTCAGTAGAGAAAGCGTCCACGATTCCGCCCCTGCTCAGCGCATAGACAGCCCCGCAGGTCCATATCCCCCTCACGTTGAACCCGTCGATTTTCTCCTCCGCAAAAACCACGCCCCCCTCGATGTGCGGAAAACCCGGGAAAAAGCCGTCATCGGTCACTACGCTCCCGCGCTCTATGTCCTTGAACGGCCCGCGGAACCTCACGTACTCCAGGCCCCCGAATTTCCTCCTCTCCGCAGCCCCCTTCTCAATTGCTTTTTTGACAATCCCGGAATCAACCATAGCACGCGCCCAAACATACAGACATTTAGGTCCATCTTTTAAAGGATTTTGATATATAGTAACCTTATGAGGAAGAAAGAACGCCCGGGAAAAAAATTCGCGAAAACCCTCGCGATTGCAGTCATTCTCATATCCCTGCTCTCCATCATCACATTCTCCGTCCAGTACATCTATTCGAACAACCTGGACATACAGGTGCGCAAGTCCTACGGCCTTTACCAGAACGGCGTGTTCCGCGACACCGCGGACGTGGAAGTTCCGTCGCAGTTCGCGGTGCGCAAAACCGAAATCCGGGTAACCAACACCGCGGATTCCGCGAGGCGCGCGGTCCTCTCCATGTCCCACCGCGGCTCAGTAACTTCAGCCGAGCCTTCGCCCAAGAAGTTCGGCTCCCTGCTTTCCTGGACGCTCCAGATAGGACCGCGCGAAACCGCCACAGTGTACGTTTTCGGCCCTGACCTGGAAACCGAAACCCCGGCGCTCACGTTCGTGGACTACGGCGCAGAGCAGAGCGTATCCAACAAGAAGCTCTTCATCCCCGCGTCCAGTTCCGAGTCCGTGGTTTCCGATTCCACCTCGTTTTCTTACGTGCGCGAGGGCGCGTCAGCGGGGCTCATAGATTCCCTGGTCGCTGACCAGAACAAGCTGGACCTCTTCTCAAAATCCGCGATAGTGATATTCGCGGGCCTGGTGGTGCTCACGCTCGTGGGCGGCCTGGGCTCAGTCCTTTCCTCTGAAGAAAAGCCGAAATCCGCGCAGAAAACCAGAATCCTCATAGCCCCCAGGCAGGAGGATTATTTCTCGGACAGACTCTAAAGGAAAATTCAGCGGCTGTTTCCTCATTCTCCGTTTGACTAGATTTTATCCGTTAGCCACTGCTCAAGCGCAGCCTCGCCCATCGCACCCACGAAGCTCGCGGCAGCCTTCCCTCCCTTGAATAGAATCGTAGTGGGGATGCTCATCACCGCGTAGCCGGTCGCGATTTCCTGCGCATTGTCAACGTTCAATTTGACGAATTTGATTTTCCCATCCATCTTCGCAGCGGTTTTCTCGAACGCAGGCGCGTACATCTTGCACGGCGGGCACCACTCTGCGTAGAAATCAACGAGCACAGGAAGCTGGCTTTCCAGAACCTCCTTCTTGAAATTCGAATTGTCAACAACAAGCATCAAACCACCCGTAATTGAAGGGTCGCAGGTGGTTTATAATACTAACTCGTTTCCGCCTCCCCGGATTTAATTTCGTCCACTGAACTCTCCAGCTTGCCGTTTTGTTTGAATACGATGAGCGCATTTGCGAGCTTGCACGTGTTCATGCCCAGGAAATCCGAGTGCGCTATCATTCCGAGCAGTTCCCTCGCATCCTTGCTTCCGTTCTTTGCCAGCGCCGCCTTGAATCCAGCAAGCACAGCTTCTTTCTCCAAATCCACTTCCTTCCGCTCAATCATCGTGTACAGCCGGTTGCGGGCCCACATTCTTGCGTCCCCATGCTCCGAGGAAAGGCCCCTGATTAAAATTTCAACAGCTTTTGTGCGCTGCCCCCCTCCGGCATCGCACATTCCCTTGAGAGCCATGAATGCATTCTTCCTGGTTTCAGCGTCTTTCGCATTCAACAGCTCTTCTATCTCCGGATGCATGTGCGAAAGATTCTTTCCCTGTGCAGACATGTGGCACAGCACTGCTGAAAGGTTCAGGTTCCACTTTTCCCCCATCTCCTTCCCTATGCGCATTGCCTTCATCCGCACCTCTTTCGCAGGGTCTCCCCCGCCCGTATCCTGCGCAAGCGCTTCCAATACATTCCTCTCCACATGCCTGAATCTTCCCTCGGCAACTGCGCACGCCATGACCGCGAGCGCGGCCATCTTCCCATCTTTCCCGCTCCCAGCAAGATTCCTGCACAGGAAGCGCGTGAAATGCTTGAGCCTGCAACTTTCATCCTTGACTATTTCCTGATGGAGAAACGAGAGCATCCGAACCCGCTGCCCGGCGTCCCGCTCCAGCAGCAGCCCCGCAATCTCGGCAGCCGAAGCCTTGGCGTCCTTCAGCATTGCGCCCCGCACACCAGCAGCAGCGCCAGCACGCACATACGCATCATTGCTCCAGAGCGCAGGCATCAATACCCTGGCGGAACTCACGCCCACACCATGCGCGGCCGCTTTTTCCATGTAGTTTGCAGCCCATATTTTTACCCTCCTGTTGCTGCATGCGAGCAG